>JAJPIN010000225.1 GCA_021324715.1 Nitrososphaeria archaeon | reverse complement strand
ATCACCTGCACTAACAGTATCCGATAATGCAACTGCCCAATCCAAATCACCTGCACTAACAGTATCCGATAATGCAACTGCCCAATCCAAATCACCTGCATTAACAGTATCCGATAATGCAACTGCCCAATCCAAATCACCTGCATTAACAGTATCCGATAATGCAACTGCAGAATCAACTGTGGATAACTTAATCGTAAATGATACCGAGGCGTCTAAGATAAAGCAAGTAGAGAACAGCCCAAATGTCAATAATGGCTTGATTAAGGTAACACTTGGTGCAGGAGAGAATCAAAGAGCAATAGAAGGATCACTAGTAAAGATCAAGGGTGTTTCAATTCATGATTCCGGTAACGAGAAATTATCATTTACTTGGAAGCAAACAGGAGGCAAACCTATCAGTCCAGAGGACGCACGCATATCTTCAGAGACGATTCCTTCAGATTTAGCACCACAAATAGCTGGAAATACTACGAATTTAAGCTTTGAAGTCACAGTTCCACACTTAACTACAGACAATAACAAATTAACGTTTGAAATTATCGCCAAAGATGACAAGGGCCATTCAGCAAGTGACTCTATTGATATTTTTGTAGATAAGGGCCCCAAACTGGTGGGTACAGATGACATCCAAAACAGACCAAATATACTTGAGAGTACAAATGATGAAAAGCAGAACAAGAGCAATTTACCAATAGCCACCAGACAAGACTTTGATAAATCTCATGAGGTATCCACTTCACTAAACAAAGGTTTTACTTTTGTTAATTCGTGGGGTTCATTTGGTAAGGGAAATGGACGGTTTGACGGACAGAACGATGTTGATGCCTTTAATGATCGTGTATATGTAGCCGATTATGCAAATCATCGGATCCAGGTTTTTGATACTAATGGGAATTATCTGACAAAGTGGGGATCTTATGGTGAAGAAAATGGTCAAATCCATAAAGCTTCAGCTTTAACAATTGTGCCTTCAGGAAAGGTATATCTTAGTGATCAATTTAATCACCGCGTCCAAGTGTTCACAGCTTACGGTACTTTTGTTACCACCTGGGGAACTAAAGGAGAAAGAGATGGACAATTCCTCCATCCACACGTACCAGCAGTAGATTCCCAAGGAAATATTTATGTAAGTGATAGAGATTTAGCAAACATTCAGAAATTTACCGGCAATGGTAAATTCATTATGAAGTGGTCTGAAGAAGGCACGAATAATGGCCAGCTATCAAAGCCAGAAAGTGTTATTGTCGATTCAAAAAATAACGTTTATGTAGCTGATTATGGAAATCATCGGATTCAAAAGTTTACCAATGATGGTAAGTTCATGTTAAAATGGGGATCTAAGGGTATAGGTGATGGCGAATTTAATGGCCCTGCTGGGCTATCAATTGATAGAAATGACAACATATATGTCACTGACAAGAACAATAATAGGATCCAAGTGTTTACAGCCGATGGGACATTTCTGACGAAATTTGGTTCGCAAGGTAACGCGAGAGGTCAATTTATTCTACCAGAAGGAATTGGGGTAGATATGAAAACAGGTCTTGTATACGTGGCTGATACTGGTAACTATCGAATACAAGTTTTCAGGCCAGTCGATTCAACCATTAGCGCTGCCTGAATAAAGTTAATCTAGTTGTTATGCCAATGAAAATACCTGAATAGCCGTCTAATACTCGGGAAGTTATTTAGAGCTTGGAACTATTCTAAATACAGCTCCTCCAGGAGATCCTGAAACCACATACAGATAGCCATCAGGACCAACCTTTAGATCTGTAACGATTCCAAAATTTTCGCCAAAATGTATCTTGCTTGAATCATCTTCCTTGCTGTTTACTAAATCGGCAAGAGTACCGTTTAAATCTAATGACTCTCGTTTGGGCGTTAGATCAAAGTGAAAAATCGTTCCTTTTTTCCCCGAACCTACAAACATATCATTTTTATAGTGTTGCCCTAGTTTTTCAGAATTTAAAAATACCAAGGCAGTTGGTACTACAGGCCTGTCCCATACAAATTCTGGATTACTGTATTTACCTTTACCATTGAAATCAACAAATTCTACTTCTTTGCTAGAATCGTTAAAAACACCTTCTTTCTCTCTTATCTGGTTTAATTTCCAAAATCCCTGTACTTTTTCCCATCCGCTATTGAATCCTGGCTTGACGAGGTTGATTTCATCTCCAAATTGAGGGCCATTCTCTGTGTCCCATAAATTACCCGTTAGTGCATCAATTCCAATACCAAAGCTGTTTTTTATTCCATAAGCGTAGTACATATTAAGAGGATAATTGTCACCTAGGATACCAGTTCCATTAGGTTTGCCGTCCTGAGTTATACGGAGGATTCCTGCACGACCATCAGGAAAAGTACCATTGATAATATTCTGCGCTTTAGTATCATAACCTTTCATGTTTTGATTAAATTTAGTTGTTTGTAAATCACCGATAGTTACAAAAAGATTTTTCTGCTTATCCGTCAAAAGCTTACCTCCGTTATGACTCGGTCCTGGCAAACCAGGTAGACTTACAATTAATTTAGGATCTATGAGTTTGTTACTCTTAAAATCAAGTTGATATTTGTATATAAAATTTCCACAATCTTGAGAATGAGTAATTTTATCCTTTGAGCATAGTGTATAGTAAAGATAAACAGAACTATTGTCTTGTGAACTCGTATTTTCATTTTTTGATATGGCAATTCCTAATAATCCACGTTCATCTTTAGATCCTACATCAATATGGATAAGTGGACCAGTGACGTTACCATTGAATATTCGGTATACGTTACCAGTATCTTTTTCCGATAGCAAAAAGTCATCTTTCCCCAAAAAATCAATGCCAGTTGGAAAATCCAAGTTCTGAGCAACTAATTCTACCCTAAGATTTGAGTCACTTACTGAAGGTGCAGAAAGTGTTCCGTTTTGCCCATGTATACTGTATTCTGAAATATAAGTTAATAAAAATAAACAGAATAGAAAAAACAGGGAAATAAATATCAAATACATGTTTTGACAGGATTACTCGAGTATTTCTAGTTTTGGACCTTGTACCTGTATGATTTAAGTTAAGAGATAGCAAATAGTTAGTTGTATACCCACAATGTTTTCATCTTTGAGATATTGAATCTCAAAGTCAGATTCCGTGTCAAATGTACTCAAGAAACTACTACGTATTTCTTTAGAAAAGATAATGTCTTTTCCCAAGCATCTTCAGTCTCTTTTGGCGCATAGTTATCTCCAGAAGGATTTGCAAAGGCATGTCCAACCCCATTGTATATGAGTACCTCATTTGTAACCCCACTTTGGTTCAATGAAGTTCTAAATTGGTTTATCTCGTCTAACGGGATGGACTGATCTTTGTTACCAAATATTCCTAGTAAGGGCCATTTTATCTTTGAAAGTGACGACTTGTCAGTAACTAAAGGAGTTCCATAATAAAGAATTGTCGCAGCTAATGGATGTTCTTTACTATTTAACGCTAATTGCAATGATTGACCACCGCCAAAACACCAACCAAGAGATACAATTTTTGAGCTGTCTACGTTTGGTAGTGAACTCAAATATTTTACAGCAGATTGTAAGTTATTAATGGAATTACTTTGATTATTTCTCACTGTCTGTACCAAGTCCATCGCGCGTTTCGTGGTATTTGCAACTTGTCCATTGTATAGATCTGCAGCTAATACAACGAATCCCTGTCTGGCCAATAGATTTGCCATATCCTTGATATTTTTATTTAGTCCCCACCATTCATGTATCATTACAACCGCAGGTAGTTTTTTGCTGACAGTATCATTTGATGGAACTGGATAAACTAGATATCCCTGTGAATGGGGATAGTATTCTTCCGTCTTATTTTGTAGGCTCACATTTCCAGCATTTAAAGATGCACCTAACTGTGAAACATTTGTTACTGTGTTACCAGATTCTGCTCTTACAAATGCAAAGTAGCTTGGGATAACCATCGTAGAACTCATAACGATAGATAAAACGATCGCCGGAGTTAATCTCATCATTAGTATTAATGAGGTCTTAGATCTATTTATGTCTAAATCGGTATTTGATTGTTGTTATAAAACTATCGACACATAGAAAACAAAAATTATAGATATTTGTTTTAATAGAACCACAAACTAGAATTCAGCCTTCCTTCTTAATAATTTGAATGCAATATTTGGCCCAAATTCTTGTCTGAGGGCTAGCTCTATCCAGAGGAGTGCCAAGTGTTCTAACATACGAGCGTTGACTAGCGGCCCTACATCGATTACGTCAAATCCAATTTCAGTTGCCAATTCTTTTACAACTTCTTTCGCATGACTATCGTCGCCACATAAAAAAAGATCAGCTCTGTACGAGTTGAATATCAAATTGTTTAGTGTCTTGGATCCTATTGTGTTAAAGGCCTTGACGACCTTACTAGTATTAGCTAAATTAGCAATTTTTTCGGCTACAGATGTATCGTGCAGCGCTAATCCTTTTAGATCGGGCGTTAGTGGATTGGTTGGGTCGATCAGTATTTTACCGGACAAATTTCCCGCCTTGACTATTGTTTCTTCAACCGACTCCCAAGGTATAGCCAATACTATAACCTCTCCGAATTCAAAGGCCTCTCTGATTTCTCCGAACTTTAAATTCTGGTCTGAATGAATCAATTTTTGGACGTTCTGAGATTGAAGATTGCGGACTCCAAACATGATTTCATGCTTCTTTTGTCCCCATCTTTTTCCGAGAGTACCCCCTACATCTCCCGCTCCAATTATTCCAATTTTCATCTCGTGATATATTATAACTGCATGT
>JAJPIN010000028.1 GCA_021324715.1 Nitrososphaeria archaeon | reverse complement strand
TACATAAATCAATAACTATGCAAATTGCAAGATCGTATTGACTTTAATTGTGGAAATCTTCTTATTACAGACAACTAAATGATATTTTGATATTTGTGGTTTTTTCAGGCAGATGAAATTCAATAACTCTTCATAATGTTATACTTTAGTTTATTAGGCTGATTTATGGGTTCTATAATTACTGATTATTTGCAGCCTGCATCCTACTGACAAGATTATACATATTGTCATGACACTGACATTCACAAATTCTTGTTGTCCTTGAGTTATTGATTATTTCTATTATATCTCCATCACACAAATCATGATGTTGTTGAATACATTTTGCGGATTTAACCACTAGGTATGATTACTTCTACACCAATTAATTGTTACCTATCTTATTTTTCTAGATCTGCCAAATATGATTAGAAAATTAGTAACCTGATTTTTCGAACCATCGGTCTGATTTTTAGGATAAATGCAATTGCATGGTTATGTGCTCATTTAGCATCAGTTTGTTAGTAGTATTTAGGACAGCGGTTTGACATTAGGGATTTTTTTAAAGTTGGTTCCAGCAATTACTTCCATTATTTTTATATACATCCTTCTTCGTTACATTTTTTTTCATAAAATTCTTGGAATAGCCTATACTATTTATTCTTTAGATCCCGCGTCTCGTTACACTCATGTCGTTTTCCCGAATTCCAATCCAGAGGAATATACTTTCCCGAAAGTGACCTGTAATTTTTATCAAAATGTATGACTTGTTCGCATCTGAAACATTTTTGACTTTGAAATCCAGGCTTTCGATCTTTATACCTGCAACTGTGAAGATTACCATAATCATCCACTGGAACTGCCACACCATTTCTATTTCTGGTTCCGTTGTCAAAGGATATTTGCTGTTGGCAGCTATAACACCATGCTATTATTTTCATTTTGTATCATCCTAATAGTTTTGTTTCAGATTGGAGAGCATCACAACTATTATTTACTAATCAAGATAACGTCTTCGAATCATATAAGCTTTTAAAAGTTATCAGTGAGAGTTCTTAAAACAGTGTGCGACTAACCCACTTTTAAAGAATGAGTTGAGTGATCTGTGGTAAAAATTTTAAGTTCTCTAACAAAAAACGTAGTGAAAACTAACTACAAAAAGTATAAACGCTATAATTCCTAACAATAGGGAACATTCGTAAGTTATTAAGTCATACATAACTTATTCTGTTATCTTTGTTTGTAATAGGGGGAATATTCGTAATATTATGGTAAGTTATACATATTTTCTAAACCATTCTATTCCTTCTGTTGCTATTACGAATATTAGATATGCTTAAATGCCATCCAAACTCAACATAATTGATGTTAAATAAAATCAATATTCAAAAAGCGTTAGGCTATGATTCGTTATTGTGACCTCTTCGAAGATTTATCCGCTGCTCTATGAAAACAAAGATAAGTTTATTGACAAGAGAAATTTGTTGATCTGTAAATCATGTCTTTGGTGTGCTACATGCTTGACCAACTTAATCATTCCCAATACTTGTCCTTTGTGTAGTAATAATGAAATAGAATCAATGCCTGTATCAGCTAACGAGTCATACAGACCAGTTTATGATTATATTCATGGCATGGTCCTAGAATTCTGGTTTGATTCCAATGAAGGTGTCTTACTAAATTGAATATTTCCGAAGCAGAAACACCCTATGGCATTGTGGCCAAAACTTGTGGATGCGTGGATAAGAAGAGAAAAGTAACGTATTCCTTGATTGATAGCTACCACAGTTTATGTCACGATAAGAAGGACTTGATATTAGGACAGATTGAAGCATGTCAAAGGTTGGTAAACTACACGGCGCAAAACGGTAGAGATGAGGTAGACAGACAAGCTATAGAGAATGAGATAGATGAATTGAAAATGGTCTTGGACCTAATTCAATAAAATTATGATTTATTTTTAAGTATCATTTGGTACTAGAACTTGAAACTCTGAATTACCCTTAGTGCTCCTAAAAATGATTAAGTCTTGGAGATACTAGTAGCGAATAACGAATACATCTGATCGATATATGATATTGCTAATTATTGGTGACAGTTAATCCATTTTTACTAGAAAATTAGTGTAGGTAGATATTAATAGTATTGACATCCTATAATAGTTAGTTTAAGACAAATGCCTATGCTGATGTTAAAATGCAAGAACTGTGGTGAAGTGTTTCCCGGTGTTTATATACCTGAAGATACCAAAAAAGGTTCCAAATTAAACGCTAATTCAGCAACGCCACATGTGTGTTCAAGGGGACACAAAAACGATTATTCATCTGATGATTATATGGACTGGTCCGGACCTGAAACATTCTGAAAATTAAGCAAAATGTTATACTAGTCACGTATCCTGACGATTTTAGCAAGCAGGAAGGAAAAGGTTTGGTGGAGTCATTAGGCAATGTGAACATTGTAAGGTCTTTTACTCAAAAAAACCTAAGGCATCATCAATATGGTCTAGGTTCTGGCAAGGTCGAAGAAATTAATCAATTTCTTCAACATACTAAATCTGACCAAATTATTGTTGATGAACATATGACACCTAAGCAAATCTACAATTTAGAGAAGTCTACCGGTATAAAGGTAATAGACAGAGAAAGGTTAATTCTTGACCCGTTTTACATTAGATCTACCACGAGCGAAGCGAAATTACAGATTCAGCTCGCAGAAATTAAATACGAATTACCGCGGGTAAAAGAAAATACCAAGCTTTTAGTAGCTAACGAGAGACCAGGAAAAGGTGGCAGTGGAGAATACATCGTTGACGTAAAATTTAGGGATCTGAAGAGGAGGATGGGATTCATTTTAGAAAAGTTGGCAGATTCTAGAAGAAAACGTGATCTTTACCATAATCAGCGAATAGAGAACAAAATGCCGATAGTTTCCCTAGTGGGGTACACAAGTTCGGGTAAAACTACCCTCTTCAACTTGCTAACTATGGAAAGTAGGAAAACTTCTGAAAATTTATTTACAACTCTCTCAACTACGACAAGATCTTTTGTTATTAATGGACAGAAAATTTTGCTTAGCGACACAGTTGGATTCATAAGAGGACTCCCTACTTATATGATTGAGGCGTTTAAGTCGACCCTTGAAGAATCTCTTCAGGCGGATATCATTCTTCTTCTTATTGATTCATCAGATCCTGTGGATAAAATAAAAATAAAATATTACAGCTGCATCAACGTCTTACAAGAGTTGAACGTAGACAAAGAAAAAATTGTAATTGTTTTTTCAAAAATAGACAAAGCTGAATTTGATGATGTTAATAGGACTTTAAAGGAGTTAAAAATAGAGCATCCAATTATTGTATCACCCAAGTCTGGGTATGGTATTAGCAAACTTAGAAAATCGATATCACAAAAAATTGTGTAATAGATTGGAAAGATAGTGAATCTATATCATTTTAGCCGTACTGATTACCTTAATTTCTGGTCATTTACGGTATCTTGGTCTTCCTAAGAGCCGAACAAAAAAGTTTGACGGGATAAAAATTATTCGGATTTGATTTACAAACACGGTAATCCAGTTAATCTTTTAAATATCAATTAACTTTTCTAGTAACAGCGTCATTACAGTTAAAAGTTAAAAGACAATTGCGGAGATGATTCTTTATAATACGATTCTAATTCATTCAATCTTTCCATTGAACCAGAACAATCCATAACTTCTAGGTAAACGGAATCCGTTCTCATTAGTTGCAAAAATGAAAAGACTTGTTTATTTGTAACACCGTGCTTTACGTCATAGTCAATTCTCTTAATTACTCTGCTTATTTTCCCATACTTATTATTCAATCTTTTCTCCCATCGCGACGCATTTTCAGATAATCCTCTCACAAACCTAACAACAGTTTGTTCCATATGTTTAACATGCCATTCCCGCATAGGGAAACTATTTTGTTTCAAAAAAACCCAATATAATATACTCTATTGCCCTATTTAATGTAGCGTATTGACTCTGAAAATTTAACATCGAAAGCCCTCTTTGCCTCAAATTCACAATTCCAACTATTATGAGTGAAGAAATATTACTAATGCACAGGAATAAATTGGGTTCATTAGCATTGGTGGAGTTAAACAATCAGTAGGTGTCATTAATTACTTGGCATTGCATGTGATAAAGTATCATTCCATCTTACGATTGAGGAAACCAACCATAAACATTTTATACCTTGTTCTATTAATTCAGTTAACGTTGGTGGGTTGAGATCCCTCTTTTCCCATCAATGTTTTGATTAGTTCTGTCTACTAGAATCATACAAAATATTAGCCATTTTTCCAATTCTAAATTCTAATAGATTTTGAAATTCTTAGTAACCAATAGTTTGTATCTGATAGTAAGTAATGACTCTAGCATAAAACTAAGAATCCATTTTTTGTAATTGTTGTCCAGTATTAACTTTAGTCTTGGCCTTAGTCATGCGTTGAGGCACGTAGGAAATACCATGATCCAACTTTAGGTGACTCAGAAATGCAACCCCATTATTTACATTATCTTTAACTATTAAGTTTCTTCCACATTCGCTACATCGAATTATGTGCTCATCTTCAAATACCATGCACTATCTTGTATTACGTGATATTATAATTAAACGATAATTTGGATCTTTCTATACGCTCTAATCATAAACTTCTTGGCGGATCAAAAGGCTAAATACCTAGTTAGTAAAACGCTACATGAACGGTTCGAATCCAATGGACCTTAATTGTCAAAGGAACTAAATACTTTTCCAATTATTTATTCTTACTAAGAGAAACTAGAAATTCTAAATCCGGTCCATCTGGAAGTCCAATTCATCCCTCCATGTTTCTACCAACGGATTATCTAAGTATGCGATTGTTCCGTAAAACCCGAGAATCAGAGTTTCGTCGATATCGCGCCTCATATAATTTTATCTTTCAGAGGTATTAATTCAAGACACGTGAATGTTTTGTGACAAATTCCATAATTCTTAACAGAACTAGCAACTCCTGTCATAGAATACAGAAACATGGGAGACGATAAGAGAAAACATAGAAATCTTGAAATGAACAAATTCTGAACTCCGACTAGTGTGATATTCCACAGGTTCCCACAAAACACAAGCTAAACCGTATAGATATTAATAACAAATTGATATGATATTAAGTGATTTTTTTTCTGTTGTTAGTATGGTTTATAGTGTACATTCATTATACTTAATTAGAGAAGATATAATTGTTAGAAAAGACACTAAAAAGCATTGAGCCGTTTACATCAAGTGCAGAAAAGCATTCGAGATTTTGTGTAGCATGCGGAGAACCTGCAACCATGTTAGTCAAATACGATACCGAAGGGGCAATAATAATAGAGAAGTATTGCGATAGATGCGCTAGGGAAATTGAAGAAAGTTCAGCTAAATAATGCCAAACAAGTTTTGGTCACAAACACCATAATATAGTAACAAATATGTTAGATAGAAGATAACTTGTCGATAACATGCTTAGGGTATTCAAAGACAGTAGGGTAAAAGCAATTTCCAAGAGGATAGATTATAATTATTTCAATTATTGTTCCACCTGCGAATTGAAATATCCAAAGGAAATTCTGCGCTGTAAAGACTGCAGACAAAAAATTAGGGTTAAGCCGTGGCATCGATCCAAAATATTCGATTCCAAAAGAATCTAATTATTTCTTAAAATATTGATGTTCTCAGTTAGCAAAACGGCAGAACACTTTTAAAATCAGTGCCAAATAAAATAATTCCTGATTAGTTCCTTTGATAATTGCCATAACCGAAGTGGTTTGGTTTTCCTCTATTCTCAAATGTACGTTCTTTTGGCGGTGGCGGGCTATCATTTTCATGACCCGGATGTGATCTTATGTGGAACCAATATTGTGAAGGAGAAATAGGACTCTTACAGATTGGACAGTTTTGATGATCACACTTATGATAACCTATGAAATTAGGATGGATAGTCAAGTTACACTTATCGCACTTATTTTTTTCCAAAATTGTTCTAAATTTAGTATTTAATATGCACAATAAAGGTGTATTGATTGATAAACCAAGTTGAATTCAATGATTTGCTCTGACGCCGTGCTATTGGGTGAAACACGACTGGCACTGGAAGGTTAAGAACATTTTTGAATAAATAGACATATTTGAATCGTTGTATATTAGAATTTTAATGAATACCACTAATGAGATCTATAGTTCTGGACACAGTAAAAACGATCAGTTTAAGTTCATCGGTCAGTATTATGTTTCATTACTTAAAAAATCCAGACTTGAACGGTCTAGTCTGATTGGAGTATAATTAGAATGGAAAAACCAAAGCCGAAAGTGACACCAATTGTTGTTCCGGATGATAAATTACAATTTCTAAAGAAAAAATTAGATAATCCAGACTTGGCACTGGATATCAAAAGAGACCTTGTCAAGGAAATAATGGGTGGTGAGTGTGCCGTATGTAAAGGGATGCCTACAAAGATAGCAAGTTATGATATGGATGGGATAACGTTAATCGAGAAATATTGCGATAGATGCTTTGAAGAGTCTAATTCCAAGAAGTAGTTTCATTCAGATTGTACAAATGGTTGGAGCAATTATCTCAATGATTAGGATCTAAATGAATTTTCAGATAACCCTCCTGGGCCCGAAATTTATGTCAAAAATGATTCAGAAACAATCAATCCTATGTAAGATAATAAACAAAGTATAATTGCATTTAATGCACATACAGAACAAAGTTAATGTAAAGTTAATAGACTAGATTGTTGATTGGACAAGAATGGATACTAGATTGGTTATTTTTGTGGCTCTATCGACATTGCTTGTTGCCGCAATTTACAGTTCATCTCTATTTGTTGTATTTGCTTTAATAAAAAAAGGTGACGTGGCGTGTGTAAAGAAGACTGAAAATGGAATAACTACAGAAAGTTGTTGCCATACTGAGACAGACACCCAAACGGGTAAGAAGATTAACTACTGCACAGAATGTAAAACAACTAGTGATGGAACCGACATGGGTTGTACTCACACGCAAACCGACATGACTAGTAAAGTTTTACAAGGAGTTAAGCCCAGTATTACGGTCGAATCTACAGAACAACCATCAAATAATACAGGTGTTATGAAAGGTGGAAGCCTTTTGAAAAATGATGGCATGTTAAAAAGTGATACTGTTCCCAAACGTAGTGTTACCACTGAAGGTAGTAATACACCAACAAATAGTAATAAATCACTACCCTAAGAAAGGAATCAAATCTTTCCACAACCCATAGATAGGACTGCAATATGAGTTTGAACACAATGAGTTCATTCTGTTTAATTTACTTGATTATGTATAAACTGATAAAAACAGGAAACTCAATTATAAGAAAATGACTACATCATTTCTCTAAGTAGAACAAAATTAGTAACTTAAAATTAAGACTAAGAAAAACTTAAAGTTTACTAGTCCTATATTAGAAAATCCACCTTTAGCACCAATATCGGCACGCATTCCTCAGGGCCCGCAGTATAAATAAAAATAATTTAGTTTATACCATTGAGACAGTGGAACTAAGAATTTTGGATTGGATCTTATATATGGTTTGTAGCAACGAAGGAAATGAATAACTAAGTTAATCAATCGTTTAATACGCTGAATTCTACCGCAAAGTAGAATGCGTAGTAAATTTGTAATTTTTGTGGTTATATCCGGATTATTTGTCATATCAATTTATAGTTCATCAGCATCTATTGTATCTGCTATTGGGGTTAGATTTCCGGTTTGCCACGTAGATGAAGGAGGAAATAGTGGAATTTGTTGCGAGGCGGGTGATCCCCCTGTAT
Organism: Nitrososphaeria archaeon; assembly: GCA_021324715.1. Taxonomy (GTDB): domain Archaea; phylum Thermoproteota; class Nitrososphaeria; order Nitrososphaerales; family Nitrososphaeraceae; genus TA-21. The sequence continues at coordinate 16,450 of JAJPIN010000028.1, read as the reverse complement.
GTTATAATTGTGTAGTACAAGAAAATGGTAAGTGGGATTGCGTTAAGATCGTTACATCGGCACCACCACCAGCCCTTAAGGATGCATTAGTCAAAGCGCATGCCGGTGTTGTTGGAGGAGGTGCTACTACAGGTGAGAATATTACTACTGCTACAAAGGGCAAACAACCGAAGTCTGGTGGATCTCTGAAGGGCGGTTACTAGATTAAAGAATGCTTCGTAGAATTAAAATTAGATATCCTACTAGTAGACTTTTTACATTTAAATTCGTATTAGTAATATGAAGGTCAGAATAACTCTATCATTGGTTGTGGTTTTAGTGCTTACTTTAGCAATAATAAGCGCCTCATATAATTTTGCCTTGTCGAAACCGGCTACGGATAAAAAGTATTGCTATGATCAAGTTGGGGAACATCATTTCTGTTTTGATACTAAAGAAAAGTGTAAGCATGAACAGAAACATAATGATGAGGCTGAGACTCCTTGTTACAACAGGAATCGCCAATAGAATACATAATATAAAATGATCCGAATTAAATTCGAATTGATATAATGTATATTTAATCAGTGGTAGTATCTCTGATTTGGTTGACTCCGATAAATGGACTGGCAAACTCAAAAATGCGCTCCGCTAAATCAGCAGCAAATATGTCCCGACAAGGGGAACAATATACATTTTCTCTTAGAGCACAAATGACCTCAACCTGAATTGCAACGACCCTATTGATTTTACTATATGTCTCAATAGTATCCCCTCCGTCTAGCAACGTACTATCTTTCTCCTCTTCTCGATTTGGAGGCCATACTTTTACATTTTTTCTTGTCTGTAATAATGGGATTAACCCTTTGTTACTCCACCAAGCATCAAGAACTAAAATTTATAGATATTGATTTTTATCGGTTTAGGTGTTAAATGATACCAATTCTGATATCTCGTTGAATTATCTATTACTATTTTGGAATGAATTTAAATTTAGATTTATGGATTGATGTGATATACTGTTATGGATTCCCCATTATACTTACATTAGCTAGATGGATTTGATGTTGTCGATAGAAATGTACTTAATATCCTTCCGATCACTTCTGGATATTGATCCATTACTGCATGACCAGCATCTTTGATCTGTACAAGCCAAGCTCCTGGAATCTTTTCTACTATCTTTAAAGAATTAACATGCGGTTGGTATTGATTATCATCGGTGCCAGTTATGACCAACGTGGGCTTAGCCAATTTCGCAAGCTCATCACAAGTACCACTCCAGTTTGGATTGTCCTCCCAATGCTTTCCTACATTATTCTGATTATTCGCTACCTCGGGTGGTAAACCAGGCTTCAGTTGTTGTAACGAAGTAATGTTTTCTGGAATGTTAACAGAATCAGGATGCAGTCTTATCCATTCTTCTCCTAATGAAGCAGATACAAGCGCTTTCATCTCCCCCAGTGAAATAGAAACATTATTTAGTGATTTATTTACGACGTCGGATTGCAATTTTATAAACTCGGGTGGTTTAGGTGTATGATCTTTTCCGCCACATGATGAACCAACAAGTATAAGACTGTTCACCTTATTTGGATACGTGATTGTAAGCTGTTGGGCTAAGTATGATCCAAGAGAGTATCCCATAACATCTGCTTTTGATATTTTCAGAGCATCAAGTAATCCAGCTGAATCGTCTGCTAGTTGCTGATAAGAGTATGATTTAGAACCAATTGTTGTATTTGCAATTCCACGTTGATCAAACACAATCACTGTGTGATTTGAAGAAAGACCTTTTAGAAAGGCTTCGTCCCAGGCGTTCATATTATCCGAAGCACCGTTAAAAAGTAAAATCGGTTCACCTTTACCTAACATTTTGTACCCAATATCAATATCTCCTACGTGAACTTTCTTTACTGGTGTGTTCAGTAAGTCTGCGTTGGATATAGTTTGATTTGATTGACCATAAACGAGTGGGCCATTAACTACTATGAGACAAGTGGAATTAACCAAGCCAAATAGGATGATAACGGATAATACTTCCTTTGATTTTTTTGTGCGATTCATCTTCACGTTCATTTAAACAAGTCATTAACTTACTATTAGAGTTTGGGGGTAGATGTTAGAATTTAAGGCTAGAAATGATACCAAATTTGTGGTCAAATCCAATGTTGGATTACATACACTTGTGTATTGAATTTCCACCAAACCCGATTCCTGATCAATCCTTGTCAATTTTAAGTGGATTCATATTGTAAACAATGTCCATCCGACCAGCCCATGTTAATCATAAAACTACTTCATATTATCATGTAGATTTAAGATTCCCTCAATGATCTAATTAGTGACAGATCTATCGTGAACGCTTCCGGGCCCGAAAATTAAGAAACAGAGAAATCAGGAATCTCCGATTTATGCAATTTCCTTGTTCGTATATGCTATAAGGAATCTATGATTTTATAGCAAACTCATCCAATGTTTAGACATTTGTATCAATCTACATTTATATTCTGGCGAAAATATTTCGTTACTTTTGGAAAAGGCAAGCCTCTCCGAACTAACTCTCCCGTTAATAACACCGTCCGGTTATTTGAAGATTAATCGTAAGGAAGTTGGATTATTGACGCTGTTAACTTTTTTGTTACTTGCTACCGTACTATTTCACACTCCATCAGAAGGAAGTAATGAACCTAAAGTTATAGGAGAGCAAAAATTCAATTTCGTTGCTGCGGGGGATTTTGGTTGTAGCGTTGAGGCTAATAGCGCGGTATCAAATATGGTAAAGAAAAATCCACAAATTGTACTAGCCTTAGGAGATCTTTCATACGAGAGATCTCCTAACTGTTGGTTAGATGCAATTAGTCCTCTAGACAGTAGCGGAAAAGTCAAAATAGCATTTGGAGATCACGATATGACAAATGAATTGTTCAAATATGATACATATCTAAAGCATTTCAATTTGACAAAGCCGTATTATTCTTTTAATCATAACAATGTGCACTTCTTGGCAATGGCAACCGCTAAAAATAATATAATACCATATGCAGTAAATTCGCAACAATATGAATTTGTCAGAAATGATCTTAAGATGGCCCATGAAAATAAGAGTATAGATTGGATAATTGTGTATTCTTTTAGACCGTTCTATTCATCAAATTCGACCCATCCTGCTGAAGAGCAACTTCGGGATTTTTACCACTCACTTTTTGACACATATGGAGTTGACCTTGTATTACAAGCCCATAACCATAACTATCAGCGAACATATCCAATTACTTTCAACAATCCCTCGCCATCATATCCAATAATCTCAGACAAACAAAAATACAATTTTTCCAACCCTAAAGCTCCAATATTTATTACCGTTGGAACAGGGGGAGCGCCACTTTACAATTTCTCAAGCCAATCCCCCAATACGATAACTCAGTTTGCTCAATATGGTATTCTAAACGTAGATATTGAAAAATTACAAAAGTCAAATACTCTGACTGGTACCTTCTATAATAATAATTTGAATAAACTGGATAACTTTACTATTACGAAGTAGAGATCGGCTCATCAGTCGAATTACTCCCTTATTAATGATTAAGTCATTCAATTATCATGAGTATTAAGTGGCTTTTGGTTGCCGCCGCTGTAAGTACATTTATTGCTGGCGTGCTTCATTTGACTTTGGTTTCAAATTCAATTGGCAGAAACCCCTGGATTGGTATTTTCTTTTTGGTAGGCGGTATTGCCCAAATATTCTGGGTACTGCCAACGATAAAGAATTGGGGAAGAATCTGGTTCTACATTGGAATTGCAGGTACTTTAGTCTTGATAATTATGTGGGCAATGACCAGAATGCCCGACAATCCAATAACTGGAAGGGGAGCACCTATCAATAATATTGGAATCGCAACAGAAATTTTTCAGATAATTTACATTGCCACAAGTGTAGTAATCATACTGAATTACAATCGCACTTCAATCTTTTCTAAGAATAGTATAAAGGATAGTAAACGGTAGACCTAAATGCCAATTGTATTACTAGACAATAATTATTAACCCGATCTCATTTGGATACTTATAATAAACCATTGCCTTGCTCTGTTATACTGCGCTATTTTTAAAAAATGCCGTCTTCGCGGTAGTTCAAGAATTCGAACTTGAAAGCAAACGGTATAACAATCTTCTGGGCCCACCAGTTTAGTGATCAGGCCGTTTACAATTGACTTGAAGGTTTTATAATTTGCTCACTATAACTCACATGCGAAGATAATCTAAGGGGAGATTATGTTATTACTAAAATTAGTAGCTCTAAATTGGGCCCATAAGAAATTCCAGATTCATCCCTCCGAGCCCGGACCAACAAATATTAAATTAATTGCACTTATGATTTCAATAAAGTCAAGATAATTATTAATTATGTTTTGAAATTTTGGTTTTAACGATCAGATTTATTTTGCCTTACGGTTTATCGCTATTGAAATCATACATTTATCGGATTATAGTCATTTATAGCATGTTAGGACATTATATGTAGGATATGAATCTAGAGATGAATAAGGATAACCTGGTAAATATTTTTACCAAAAAAAGTGGCTTAAATGAACCACAGGCTAGCACTATACTTACTGAAGTAATTCAATATGTGGGGAAGCAGCTTGCGGGTAATAGTAATACTGGCGGAATTGAAAACATAATGTCTGTACTTTCAAATTTAAGAGGCTTAAATGCTGATCACTCCTTAGTGAAACAAGTACTGGAAAAAACGGACATAAAAGATTCACATCAGGTTACTCAATATACACAACAGGCAGTAGATTTGATTAAACAAGAAGCTGATACCAAACCAAAAGAAGTCGAATCAGTATTTGACAGCTTTCTGGGTGATATGGGTGATGGTGGTACCAAAGTAACGAAAACTGGTTTGTTCCAAAAATTGGGGCACTTATTTTACAAATAATCGTCGTGTTACCGAATTAAAGAAAGAAAACTGGTGGCAAAATAACAAACTACCTGATCATTTCTTTGTTTCCAGCAACATCCTTAAATCACCTTAGAACTATTGAGAAGTTTTGTAATAGAATCAGTTAAATATACTCCTTCGAGATTAGAAAATAATGTCTAATATGAAACACATGAAAATTGCTATCTTTGTGTTGACAGTCGGAATACTGAGAGCTACTGCACTGATTGTTAATCCAGAAAAGATAGTATATACACAGAGTCATATACAACATCCATTGACACCTATAGTTAATTAAAGACCTAAAAGCAAGACATCCAGTCCTGGCTGAATTGGTAACGAATGAAGATAAAGACCTAGTTGTTAAAATAAAGGATCTGGAGACAAAGGAAGCTGTGAAGATTGCATTAGCGCTCTATGCTACATTTATTACAACAATATAGGGAAATACGAACCACAATAGCTTTTAGAATCTTCCTCTTTTTTATTTCTTGAATCTATGGCGAATAGTTTACCATTTAACATTACCAGTACAATTGATTTGCCTTCGATGTCTGTTTTTGTTAGTTTTCCTTCTTGAAAATCGGTCTTCTCTAGGTCTATTTTAAATGGAGGCGTCGTTATATAATAATAAGTTACGAGACTTATAAGGCGTTTCCTGTTGTTTGATTCACCATATTGAGTACCAATCATTCGTTGATTACCATTTGTAGCAAAAGCTACATATCATATCAGACATTATAGTATATGTCATGAGCGAATATGAAAACATGCGTACTGCTGATATTGTAGCTGAAGCATTACTGGATTGGAAAGTTGAAGTCATTTTCGGGTTACCCGGTGATGGAATAAATGGATTTATGGAAGCATTAAGACGTAGACAGGATAGAATCAAATTCATCCTTGTGAGACATGAAGAATCGGCAGCTTTTATGGCTTGTGCGTACGCAAAATATACTGGAAAACTTGGAGCGTGTCTTGCAACTTCAGGACCAGGTGCAATACACCTTTTGAATGGACTTTATGATGCAAAAGCAGATAACACTCCTGTTATTGCCATTACGGGAAGCACATATTCTGATTTGATGAATTCAAGTTACCAACAGGACATAAACCTGTTAAATCTTTTCTCCGACGTCTCAGTCTATAATACCATGATAAGTGTTCCAGAACAAGCCGAGATGGCAGTGGACATTGCGTGCAGAACCGCTCTTGCACAAAGAGGAGTGAGCCACATAACAATTCCGATAGATATCCAAGAAAAGAAATTGAATGGTAACTATACTAGACATAATGTTGCCTACCACACCTCTAATGTGTATGCTGCCGAAACAATTCCAAGTCAATCTTTACTAGTAAAAGCAGCCAAAATTCTTAATGAAGGTAGTAGGATTGTTCTACTTGTAGGACAAGGAGCGCTGGATTCTGGAGAAGAGATAATTGCACTTGCAGAAAAATTGGGTGCTCCAGTAGTTAAAGCACTCTTGGGTAAAGCCGTAATTCCTGACGATAATCCATATAGTATTGGCGGTCTCGGTTTACTTGGAACAGAACCATCCAGCGATGCTATGAGTGAAGCAGATACGTTACTTATGGTTGGAACATCGTTTCCCTATATTGATTATCTTCCAAAGCCTGGTCAAGCAAGAGGAATTCAAATTGATATAAAAGCTGAAAAGATAGGTCTTCGTTATCCTGTTGAAATTGGTCTAGTGGGTGATTCAAAGCTCATACTGTCCGCACTGCTACCATTGCTAAATCAAAATGATAATCCAGAATTTTTAAATTCAAAACAACAAGCAATGAAAAGCTGGAATAGTTTATTGAAAGAACAAAGTACTAGAACTGACAAGCCAATCAAGCCACAAGTTATTGCAAAAGCGATCTCTGATGAACTGGAAGATAATGCAATTATTTCTACAGATTCCGGTACGAATACATCTTGGGCAGCTCGACACATAATTATTAGAGAAGGAATGAAATTTTCTGTATCAGGTACTTTAGCTAGTATGGCATGTGGCTTACCCTATGCGATAGCAGCACAGATCGCATTTCCAGAAAGACAGTGCGTGGCGTTTGTTGGTGATGGTGGATTGACAATGCTGATGGGCGAATTTGCCACTGCTGTACAATATAACCTTCCAATAAAAATAATTGTTATCAAGAATAATACCTTAGGTATGATTAGATGGGAACAAATGGGATTCCTGGGAAACCCGGAATTTGGAGTTGAATTTTCTCCAATCGATTTTGCAAGTTTTGCTGAAGATTGCGGTGGTAAAGGATATGCTATCAATGAGCCATCCGAAATAAGATCTAAAATACATGAAGCTATGAAAGAACGAAAGCCAACCATAGTGGAAGCATATGTCGATCCATTTGAGCCACCCATGCCGCCAAAAGTAGAAATGGAGTTTGTCAGGAATTTGGCTGAATCATTTGCAAGAGGTCAGCCATACGCTAGAAGGATCGGCTTAACCCTATTCAGAAATAAGGTGCATGAAATATTAAAAAACATACATACCCATTCTCAAGCAGATAACTAAAGTTAATTCATACTAATATATAGTAACAGATTTCAAAAAACCAATTTTTACAGAAAGAATATACAAGTTTTAATGAAACCAGTTAAACTGGATAAAATTGAAAGCGCTATGTTAAACCTAGTGAATAAGAAATGATTTTGTTAAATGCAGGTGGTCATTTAATTTTTATCAATAATTTTTGTTTTTGTAACTCGTAATTATGTAACTGGTTATTTACTTCTGTATAAAGATCTGCTAAATGTATAGGTTTCTGAAGGAATCCGTTTATTATTTCCTTTTTTGCATATTCTTGAAATAAATCATCTTTAATTCCGAATGCTGTCATTAGTATCGTTCTCACAAAGGGATTCAATTCTTTTATCTTCTTTACCAAATCCATTCCATTAATGGAAGGCATTCTTAAATCAGAAATAATTATCACATAATTGTCTCTATTAGCTGCAAAATGTTCAAGTGCTGTTATAGGGTCTGTAAAGGCGAAAACCGAGAAACCATTAATTGTAACTAAAGCATCGTGGAATAGCTGAGCAATATCGAATTCGTCGTCTACTATAGCTATAAGCCTTTTTCTAGTAGACAATAAAATCTAAACAGCCTTCTATCACTCCCATGATCCTAATCGAACAAATTATGTCCTAACATGCTATAAATGACTATAATCCGATAAATGTATGATTTCAATAGCAATAGACCATCAAGCAAATTACCCCAATCGTTAAAACCAAATTTTCAAATAATTTTATCGATTTCATCTCTTTCTGAGACAGAGTTTATGTTACTTAGAGTATAAATTCAAATTTAATTTACTTTTATATCCAGGTTTCTCAAATAATTATCATTAATTATAAAATACTTGCAGTATATTCTTATTAAAGTAATAATTATATAACTTGAATCCGATTATTATCTAAAGTGTCGCAGGCAGATAAAAAAGAAACTAGCATATCCGATATGGATAGGAAATTATTAAAAATCTTACTTATGCCTAATGGTGATTTGAAATCTAGCAAGAGTTTATCAGCAAAATTAGGAATACCCATTACTACCGTTAGAAGGAGACGTAAGCGGTTAGAAAGCAAATTTTTAAAGATGCATTATGTCTTGGATATAGAGAAATTTGGTTGGAAACGTGTTGACTTTTTTATTTCCATAAGGAATGGAATGGTAAACGCTGTTGCCAGTAAACTGATAGATTCTAATGAAGTAACATATGTCGGTAAGAGCATAGGAGAACATACAATTGATTTGAGGGTAGAAACAATTCTTAAAGATAATGCTTCAATCCTTGACATCCTTGAAAAAATAAAGGCGATGGACGGAGTTAACGATGTAGTATGGAGTGAAATTGTTAGTGTTGTCAGTAGAAAAATATCAATTCCTAGTTCTATAATCGACAGAATTTAATTTGAACCTCGATAAATAAAATAAAATAATTTAATCAGTCGTTGATTTGCACTACACTTATTACTTGATATTGTCTATAAATATAAAATGACTTTAGACAAACCAATATCAATACCCTGTCTTAGAATCTTGGCATTAAAGAGCCTCAATTTCCTGAACGGTTACCAATCTGTTATCTCCAACCATTCTTTTTACTTCAAATAATAACGGTTCAATCTTAGATCGGAGGTCTATCCCCTCCATTATCAAAGGCATATTAACTGTTATACCCTCAATTTTTATAGTGGACTTTCTTCTTTTTCCGAATTCCGACGGTCATATATATGAATCAGAGTTGAATTGTCCATCATGCAAGGAAGGCCAATTGATCTAAATGGTAACGCTGCCATAACAGGATGTATATTTGCATAGGGTTTCTGGGACTAAGGAGGATATGTGTTCCTCAGGATTTCTTTCCCTATTTCACGTATAATCGGAACACGTTTTGGGTATTAAAAGGCACAAATCTTAACAATAAGAGCCAATCAATTCCTACATTGCTCGAAAGTTTGACCATATTGGGATGTGTATATTTTTTTGGAGTCGATTGCAATAAAGGCGATATATCAAATGCATGGAGTACGTGGGTAGGGCTTCTTGTGGGAGCTGCGATGGGCGCAGTAATAACTTGGTGGGTCTACTATCGACAGAAAAAAATTTCAGAGAAACAGGATGAACTTCTAAACCACATTGCAGATCTAGAGGAGCGCAATAAAACCATGTTGAATAAGATCCTTAGTTTAGAAGAAAAAATCGAAACTATGCTCGAAAAATAAAATAAATAACGACTTAGGGAATTCACAAATTGATCTTCAAAGGTCCCAAACTAGAACTATCGAAAATATCATCAGTTTGGTATTGGTATTAATATCGATTTAAAAGGTGGGTAATCAACAGAAATCTTATTATCATGTATAGTAACCTCCAATCCCGAAAGAAAAGCTAAATACCAAATTAGTAGAGCCCTAGTACATGCAGGGTTCGAATCCCGATGAACCCCAGTTGGAGGAAACCTAAAAAATGTTAGTCATTTGTTGAATCCTATGAAGAGAAACTAGAAATTCTAAATAGGACCCGCCTGAAATTCCAGATTCATCCCTCCGAGTCCGTACTACGCCTTCGTTTATATAGTTCGCCCAATTGATACAGCAATGCTTGGCAAGTCGTTATTTCATCTCTCGAATATTAAATCTCCTTCAATTGCATCTCAAAAACTAAAAAAGAGTCAGTTAATTAAACAAACATATACATTGACAAAATCTAAGAGGACACTAGTTGGCATTAAGAAACAGAAGGTAAACAAGATAAGCATGTCGTTATCGCCGATGCTTTTGGTTGAATTTGAAAAATCTATGGTTAATGCTGGCTATACAGATAGGTCTAAGGCGATTCAGGCGGCACTTCATTCTTTTGTGGATGATTACTATTGGAAGGGAAATGATGATGATGGCGATATGAGTAAGAAGGGAGCAGGGGTAATAATACTACTATATGATAATCGTATATACAATCAGGATAAAAAATCAGTTCATGTCCAGCACTTATATAACGATATAATAAGTGCAGCGACGCACGTGCATCTAGAACAAGATATTTGTTTGGAAAGTATAATGGTAAGAGGTCAAAGAAATAAGATAAAAGAGCTTGCAAGAGAATTATCCCAGAATAGGGGGATAAAAAGTGTGAAGGTTCATTTTATGTCTCTAGTTTGATAATGAAATTCTTTAAACCGAAATGTGACTATTTTCAGTAACCTTATACTTTATATTTGACTTTGTCTCGGTCTATCGGGATAGTCAAAATTAATATCTCAATTATGAAAGTATAAGTAATACTGATTAATAAAAAAGTATGAATGACAGATTTATGGTCTTTTGCCTTTGTATCTCTTCCTGCTATGATAACATTAGGTCTTCGCCATGCCTTAGATGTCGATCATATTACGGCTATTGATAACCTTGTAAGACTACATAATGCTGCAAAGCGGGCCAGATGGGTCGGAGCAGGATTTAGCATAGGGCATATGATCTCGGTCCTAGCAGTAATGATTTTGATCATATTTATATTTGGCAGCGTGACAAAAGTTGAAGTTCTTTCATTCTGGGGAGGAATAATCGGAGTTTTCGCGTTGGCAACAATCGGTGCTGTCAACATATATTCAATGAAAAGGTGGGGAAAAACTGGATCTGCTATTCTAGCCGGTAAGATCTTGCTCAGGACAGGAATGCTAGGACCGTTTAGATCTTCTTTGATCACAGGGTTGGTGTTCGGACTAGGATTTGACACTGCTACCCAAATCTCTGCTATCACTTTATCCGCATTCGCTTCTGCAACCCTCGGTATACAGGTGGCATTGATTCTAGCTGCTTTCTTCGCTATAGGAATGGTTCCTGTGGATACACTCGATAGTGCAGTTCTTCGTTCAGCATTTTCTAGAATATTCTATACAAAGGGATTCCGATTCATGTCCTATGCGTTAAGTGCAGCTGCTATGAGTGTTGCAGTTATCGCTTCGTATGAGATACTAACAGGTTCTGAAATTTTGCCAGATCTAACCGGACCAATCTTGGCTGCTATCATAATTGGAACATCATTTGGATATGCCTATTTTCTTAGAAAAATACCAATGAAACACGCTGATGGCACTGCTTCAGTTTCACAACTGAGTGATAAACATTCAAGTGATAGCGAAACACAATCGTCAGTGTCTTGATACAAGATTAGTTATTCTTTCGTAGGGGTTACTATCGCTATCTCTGGTTTTGTGTCCGTTTCACTTCCCTTTGTCAATGTCAAATTAGATGAACCAGATAACTGTAATTGTCCTCTTATTACACCAATAGGATGTACTTGAGTATGAATGTTGATAGTTATTTCCATCGTTTATCGAAGAGACCAGGTTTGAAATTGTCTTTCCTTTCAAAGGACCAATGAAGTTTGAATTAGTAATGCTCCCATTTATAGTCAACCCGTTTGAGATTGCTTACTTGTTACTGTTAGAAAGTAAGTCAACAACCAGTTTGTCATTTTCTCCAGACTTCCCTTCGTGTATGTGAACCATTGAAATATCTGTAATGCCTGTAATATTCAATTTGTATTTGATGTTTGACTCCTTGACCTTTAATTTTACTTTTCCCTAGGCATTTATGGTAACGCAGGTGGGAACTTGATTTTCTCCTTTTAGTTTTGACTCATAATATCTTGCATTGACGCCTTGAAAATTTTATGCTAGCACTGAGCCGGATGGGAGAATTTGGAATTTGAGTGCAGACAATAAGCCTCCTACCAGTTTTTGTGAACGTTTTCGTTGATATTTTACTTGAAATGTAGAATAAATAAATAACTACTTTCTTATTTTTAGGTATGTACCAATATGGAGTCTGAATCTAATGATATAATTATATAGAAAATAATTACATATAACATAATAATACAATTCATGTTTATCAAGATGTGAAATTATGGGGAAAAGATCCTGTTAAAAATGTCAAACCCAAAAAAACTTTTAACAAAGGAAAATTCGTGATTTGGTTGGGCTATATCGCTCTTATCATATTTGTAATATGGTTTGTTACAGGTCTTGTTATGGATCATTATTCTCATATAGGTGTAGATGTTCCGATATCACCGTGACTTTAGTTATTATTATATGTCATTGCGACCAAGAAGGTGGACTTTTGCAAATTATGATGTTCAGTTTTTAATTTGATGATGGAACGGCCAGAAATGACAAAGGCAACCTTTCTTGCCAAGTCTAAATGGAATGGTGGGGGTTTCCTCAGCGAGTATGGATTTTTGATTCTGAGATAAGCCGGTGCTAAGAAATAAAGAGCATAAAGTTGCGTTTAACTTTCCACTAGCAATTTTTCAGGAAAACGACAGGGTTCTACCATTTGCAAAAATTGTATGGGCAGCTCTGCAGCATGCTCAACTCAAGCTATTGTTGCACGTGAATATAATACAATAAAGAAAACTTAATTCAAATCCAAAGTAACATTCAAGGTGAAAAAGGAGTAGATTGGGTAATGATGCAAAATCTAGATCAATTTATTTAAAATCCAGTTGGCAATTTTGTAGAAATCATAACAAAAAATTACTGGGATTAATGGATTGATTGATTCTGCAAGTAACGAAAATCATTAGTGATAGGAAAATTTAACAAATGACTATGTTTTGGAAACAGAGGATTTTGATTTTGCCCATCAAAGTCTTGGTATAGACCTGTATAGTTTAAGTTGTCAAGTCACCCGGACCAACATGTTAATGGCTTGAGGTCTGTAGCTTTCCCATGGTTAGATTAACAATGTTAATTGATGCATATATGGTACACCCTCATATTATTAAATATGGCATTTGAAAATGTTCTTCTGGTAGTGATATTGATTGGCGTTGTACTTTTTGGTGCACAAAAACTTCCCGAACTTGCTAGGGCTCTTGGAAAGGCCCAATCAGAATTTGAAAAAGGAAAAAGAGAGTCTATTCGCGAAACTTCTACGGAAGATACCAGAGGTATGTCAAAACAAGATGAACTAACTTCAGAACCTACGACTGATAATGACATAAGATAATAATTTTAGAAATAACGATACTAATTTTCCATCAAGAAATCTATGTAAAAAGATGCCCGATTTATTAGTACCTTTCACTTCTCAATTCCAACTATTCAAATAGGAATTGGATTAGTTTCTGATCGACAACTGAATTAACATTATGAAGATCGCGATAATGACGGTATTGCTTCAATAATACTGAATGGGTTTGAGGGATCAAGAGATCGAATTATGCCAGTGATGTCAAAACCAGAACTACTAAGTAATTTTCTGAACTCTTCCTCAGTTCTTATTCTTCCTTTATGAGTGAGTGCTAGCATCAATATGTCTGTAAATTTACCAATGAATGGTTCGTTTCCTTCTGGCATAATTGTATCAATAATTAATAATTTGGGGGTCGTATTTTTTCGATTATCTTGGTTTTCGCTAACTATAGACGATGATTTATCTATCATCGCTTGCAAACAATTCTTTAAGATAATCGCAGCAGATCGGTCGTCCCAGTTTAGAATCACGTTCTTTATAATATAACCGTCAGCGGCTGTGGTGGGAATAGATTTAAAGAAATCACCTTCTAGCAGTTTGCAACGAGAAGAAATGTCATGATTGACATTCTCATTCGAATTTGCAGATTGTCTGGCATAGAACTTTTTGGCACTTTGAATTGCGTATGGTAAATCAAATAATACGCCATAAAGTTTAGCGTTATCCTTTAAAATACTTGACAAAAGCATTCCTTGTCCTCCTCCGATATCAATGATTGTATTGAACTGTGAAAAATCATACATAGAGGAGATCAATGGAGTAACGGAGGAAGTAAGAGAAGCCATTGCACTATTAAATATTTGACCCTCTTTTTGATTTCGATCAAGATACTCATACATGTCTAGTCCATTTGCATGTTTAAATGAATTTTCACCAGTTTGTATACTGTATAAAAGATCATCTATAGCATTCTTAAAAGATTCTAATCCAAACATTAAAGCAAAATTTCTAATTGAATTTTTTGCTTCAGATTGAATGAGAGATGCCATAGGTGTCAGCTCAAACCGTCTTATATCTTGATCAACTTGTTGTTGTTGTTTGTCACCATCATTTTTTGTTTCAGCAAATATTCCAATGCTTGATAACATACGCAATAATCTATAAAGAGAATCAGGATGAGTTTTGGTCTCTTCTGCTAAATCTTCAACACTCTTAGGACCATCTTTTAAATAATCAGCTAATCCCAGTTTTGCTGCAATATAAATAGCCCTGCTAGTTAGCTGAGCGCGAGTAAGAATATCAAAAATTTCGAAGCCTAAATTCTGCATGATGACTAGAGATTATTACTATTATTGTCAATATGAGTGTTTAATGATTTTGAAGAGTTATAGAATTCATTCCCTACTACAATCGAAGATCTTTTTCTGTCTCACATAGTGTGTCCGGATCTCACCGCACTAGAACCAACTTTATTTTGTCTTGGATAGATTAACTACTTGTACTTCGCATGAGGAACAACCACAACAACACCCATATTAGGAATATTAGATTTAATCACCTTTTCAGTGTTCTGCATTAGCATTTCTACCTCAGTCAATGGTTTGTTGCCGTCGATTTCGACATGAATTTCAGCTCGTGAGACAATGCCAGTTTGTCGCAATTTGATTGATCTCACGTTCACCCCAACTTCGATTTTTTCCTCCAGCAATTTTTTGATATAATCTACACTGATAGGGTTATGCCAAGCATCAACCAATATCAATGACGATTGTTTTAATGAAACATATGCTACAGAAAAAATAAATCCTGCAATTATCATTCCTCCAATCGCATCAGCCTGCAGGAATCCAAACTGTGTCGCTATGAACACACTCAAAAAACCTAATACGGAAGCTGATCCATCCTTTATTGAATTCTTGGCGTCGGTTTTTAATGAAAGCAAATGGTATTTGTTTGCTATACTCCTCATCTGAAATGCTCTATGTAACGATATGCCACCAGCGATTGCAAGTACTACCATTGTGAGTAACGGTTGCTTAATTTCTTCCGGATGGATAAATCCCTCATAAGAATGGTAAACTATGAAGGAACCTATAACGATCATACCAATTGCAGCTATCAAAGCTGCAAAGGTTTCCACTTTATGATAACCAAATTGAAACTTTCTATCTGCAGGTCTGCGTGCAAATCTCAATCCTATCAAGACGATAAAAGATATCATAGCATCGGACATCGAATCTACTCCATCGGCTGTAGCTACAACACTTCCGCTGATATGACCCATTAGCAACTCTACAATTCCTATGCTGATTAAAGTTATAACTGAGATCTTGGCGATTCTTTGACCAGCGATAAATCCTTCATCGACGAGACGGATGTAGGAGCTTCTGTCTTTTGCAACTTCTGATTCAGGTCTAAGTGAATTCTGAGCAGATATCTCCTCTGAACTTCTTTTATCCAAATTGTGAGTTAAACTAACTACATATCGACTCAATTGTTATTAAACATTAAGAGATCACGACATGGGCATTCGTATCAGATTATAATAATTGCAAACAAATTATAATAATTGCAAGATTTAGGCATAAAATACAAATAAAGTAGATGGCAGGTAGATTCCAATTGCTTTTAAGTTTTTTCAAATTTTGTTGTGGTTTTGCATACCCAACGGTATAAATAGTAACGACTTATCTAGTGAGCCGTTCTGCCAATGACATTAATCGATCTATTGGTTTGTATGCTATACTTAAATTAGATATTGAAACCTTTTATAGAATGTCAAGTCTAGACGAAGTCTTCCTAGTTTTTAAACCGACCTGGTACGCATTAATCTGTTTATTTACTTCTGAGAGTAAATTCTGAAGTTTTATTGGTTTTTGTAGGAATCCATTTATTACCTGTTTTTTAGTAAACTCATCAAATAATCTGTCATCGACGTCAAACGCGGTCATAAGTAAAGTTCTCACTAAAGGATTTTCCGTCTTAATTTTCTTGAT
>JAJPIN010000134.1 GCA_021324715.1 Nitrososphaeria archaeon | reverse complement strand
TTACGATTTCATTTTAGAGGTTTTATTTATTGGAGCAAATAACATTATATCTTAGATTTGCCTTAATTTCATAATAATGTCCAATACGAATGAAGATTTTTTTGAGCAGCTTTCAAGGGAAATTTTAGAAATAAATTCATCATTAAGATGGATTGCTATAGCTGACTCTGACGGCCACTTACTTAATGTCACAAGGAGGGAGGGTCTTGCTCCATTGATGACTCGTGAAGAAAATCAGGAATATACATCGAATGCAATAACCCGACATAAATCAAGGGTGAAATTTGAAGACAAGTTAGGTAAGCTAGTATATTCCTTAGGAAAGTATGAAAAATTGGTAAGAATTGTTACTCCTATAAATAACAAATATTATGTCTTACTCACAATAGATGTTGGAGAAACTCATATTGATTCGCTTATGAGAGAGCAGATAATTCCAAAAATAAAGGATAATATTCGTCATTTTGAATAACCGAAAGTAGACTAGGTTTTTAAAATATATTGATATACAGTTTTAATCTTAACAATTGCTTTTTCATATCAGTTGCATTAGTTCTTTTGAATACTAGTTTTATGGAATTATAAGGTTTTAAGGAGTATTCAACATATTCCATTTATGTCCATTGAAGATCAAATTGATAGTGCTAAGAAAATAATTGATTCAGAAATCACAAACGTTACTTCGAATTCCCTTTTAATAAAATCTGGTGGATGTGCATCGTGTCACATATTGTTTAAGCTCATAGAATCTCTTTCTTTGAATGTATCAGATGCTACAGATCTATTATCCGAAGTTTTATATCAAGATGCACAATTAAATGAAAGATTTGTTTAATTTATACTCTATAAATTATTTAGAAATTCTAAGTGATATTAGATGGATTTAGTCCTGACAGGAATGCATAGTTTGAAATCAGTTAATATTACGAACTACGACCACTAAATAACTAAAAAAGGCTAGGTTAACCGCGTCGCCTGATGTTAAAAAAGTTAAAGACTGGTCGATTTAAAATAGTTAGCCGATGGGAGAAAATGTAAGAACATATGACAAGCCCTTCAAAATCCTCCCACCAGTTCGTATGAATGACGTCTAGTTATTTTCTTAATTCAAGAGTTTATAATTTTTCTGTTTTTGGGCCTACCAGAAAAGAGAAGTTTCGTTTTTGTATCCATAACTTTTGTTGATTAATAATAAAAGTTTAAAGACTGATGGGAGTGGTAGACTTTCCAGAACTAGTAAGGAAATTCTCCCATCAGCGAATGAATTCAAAAGATCTGCCGCTAAACTTCTTATTAAATAATTAAGTACAAAAATCGAAATTTCTAACGTTTCTTGATAATGGACTTTCTATTTTTGTGTGCTCTTTTTGATTTGTGGGAAACTCTGAAAATCCACGCAATTGAACCGTCTTTCTTAAATCCAATCTTGCTTGACTCCTCTAGATAATCCAGTATCACAGTTATGGTAGGGTACATCACTTTTCCGCGGAGATTTTGAAATAAATGATACTTGTTTCTAAAACACTTTTTTTTCTTTAGTCTATCCTCGACCATTTTAATCGTATTAAGTTTAGGTTGATGTAATATCGTTCTCACAAATAGCCTGATAGAATTTATATAAATATATATAAAAAGTATAGTGTATCACAATGAAAATAGAATTAGACTATACAAGGTGCCTTTACCTTTATGTTAAAACTTTATAATAATTAGGTATTCACTAGTAGACCTAATTAATTTATAACAATATGTTTACCGATAAACTCTTGTGGCGTGGTTAAAGGAAAGAAGTGGTTTTGATCAATATAGAAATACTTGTTCAATAATTTTTGGTAATGCAACAGCATCTCAATTGAAGTACATCGAAGCATCAATGCAATTTCAACAGACTGCTTTCACTTCTTGTGACGGAATTGTCGCTAATCAGTTGAGATGGATTGAAAATTATGTCAACAATAATAACTACAGCAATATAGCCATTGATCAATATCTCAGAATTTATGCTAATATAATTAATGAATTTATGAAGTTAGTTTCTATGTCATATGACTTGACAACTTCGAATATAGAATCATACACCAAGACACTGAATTCTATGAATGAATATTTTTTTGGAATTAAAGAAGGTCGGGGAGAGATGGATGGCCTAATGAATTAATCAGTGTAATTTCGTTCTGCAAACTACGTGCAATCCAATCTGGTATTCTTACTTCACTATCCAACGGGTCTGTTTCAATTATGGAATTCTTATTGTTTATTTCATCTATGATTTGATTTACAGATAGAATCTCAAATTATATTCTGAATTGTTTACAATCGCAGGGCTTAACCTTGCAGTAATTGCTAGTTTTTTCTCCGTTTTTTAACACATGTGGTATTTCGACGTAAACATGTGAATTTTTTGTATGTCCGCAGGTTAAACAATATTCAGAAGCCATAGGATATTTTATTCATGATAGATTATAACTTTCGTCTAGTTTAACGATAGGGCTTATCATGCTAATTAAATAATTGATCGTTGAGTCCTGCACAGTCTTCACATATCAAGCGTGAAGGACCTTCTGCGTACTCAGATTTCTGCCTCGTATGTTGAATTGCAATTCTCTTGGCTTTACCACATATATAACAAGTTCCGACTTTGCCAATCATATTTTCTATTGCCGTCAAATCTACAGAAGATTCATTTATTCCAAATTATAATCTTTCAATGTTCTTTATTTCGTAATACCAATTGTAGTTCCTAGTTTTCAACCATTATTACGATCCGCCAGTTTATTTTTATATAATTTAACGTGCATAACTTCACAAGCGGCACTAAGATCCAAAAAGAACAATCGTCGATTGGCCTATTTGCGATCATCATGGCCCTATCAACAATATTATAATTTGTTGAGCATAGTTTAACGCCAAAGTCTACTCCGTTCCAGGCTGGTGGGCCTTTTGAGAATTTAGCCCATCAGTTCTGTATTTCTCTATAGATCATGAAATTTACTTATAGCAAAACTCATATATCATTGAAATGGAAAAAGTAGTATGGCAGTTTTATGTATACTTTCTGGAGAGGGATTTACTAAACAACAGTACGAAGAAGTTAAAAAAGAGGTTGACTGGGAAAATACTAAGCCCAAAGGGGAAATATTTCACTCTATTGGTTTTGATAACACTGGGAAATATCATGTTGTGGATATCTGGGAATCTGAGCAAGATTTTACCAACTTTATTAATAATAAAATAAAACCAGCATACGATAAGATTAATGCTCCTGTACCAAAGGGAGAAATAATTCAGCTTCATAATGCTAATGCTTTCCAGGGCATAGACTCGTATAGAGTTAAGTAGGTATCAAATAGTACCGGGCCGTTTAATGGAGTTTTGGTCAGCACCCATCTTTTAACTGATAATACTAATTAAAGAATCAAAAAGTGAGCCACTGAAGTATGGAAGTCAGCATGATGAAGAATTATAATCTATTACCGTATTGTAGTATTATGAATTATGTAAATCGATGACAAATTAATGCATATTGTTTCAAATTAGTACTTTACCACGTTTATACACATTGATATAATAACGAGTATGATTAAATGAAAGAATTACTGTGTTTATACACAATAAAGTATCATTAACTGATGTTTATTTGAAACTTAACTATAACTTAGCCAATAAGTCCGCTTTCGATTTCTGATACTCTTCTTCGGATATCAATCCCTGTTGTTTGAGATTCGCTAATTTTTGCAGTTTTTGAGTTATGTCTTCTTGACCGGATGATTGTTGAGGCTTTGATTCTTGCTGTTTTAACTCATCTAGCTGTTTTTGTTGCTCTGCTTTTAAATCGTCTATTTCTTTCTGATTAGCTGCTTCCTTTTGAGCCCCTGCTGCTTGAGCTTTCTTTTTGGCCACATGGGAGCCCACTGCCGCTGCTGCAATTCTGCCTCTCATAATACTATGTACATTAATCACACAGTTAAACCTATGGTTATTAGTTTAGTAACCTGATTTTTCATGTTTTGATACCGTAATTGCATTACAAACAATCAACGATTTTGAAGATATGATGGCACAGTATAACAAAGCGATTGGTAAGATATTGTGGCCGCAGGAAGTGACGTATAAACTATGTTTAGACATTCTCCAGGAAACTGACGTCGGCATGACTATTGAAGAAATGTGTAGAATTGCCATTCACAAGGACAATCAAGTGTTGAACTATCTCGGTTACATATGGCAAATGGAACATAACAAGAAACTTAGAGATGTTGTAGATTCATTGGAAAATAACCCCAACATCAAGAGAGTTAACAGTCGTCCCATTGTATTGAAGTGGCTTACTGACCCATCTGACCCTACTGACCTCAAAACAGAAAAAAAATCTTCAGAAAAATCAGAAAATTCTAATAAATTTGAAGAAAATAATTCTGAAACTGGATCAGATAGGTCAGATAGGTCAGATAGGAGTCAAGGTCAAGACAAGGAGGGAGAGGCAATAAAATGACTTGTAGACACGCGGGTTTAAGTGTCTGTGATGTATATAGTAATTATACCGCGTTCCACGTTATACGATTGACCAAACTTGAGGGAAAAAAATGACAAGAAAAAATAGAAAAGGAAATTGTATTTTTTATTACAGTGTTTATTACAGCGAATCGGGTTGACACGATGATTACGATGGCAGAATCAGTGCTGCTTTAGACTTTAGTAATGACTCCATTGAATCAAGCGCAAACATTGCAATTGTGGCTTCTTTAAGATCCATGTGATGTATTCTTTCAAGGATACCAGCAGCAGTAGGAAATCTATTCTTCAACCCATTGATTTTCTCTTCGACCTTTTGATCACTCAATTTAT
>JAJPIN010000133.1 GCA_021324715.1 Nitrososphaeria archaeon | reverse complement strand
TTTTGTTTCTGCCTTTGGTTCAGCTTCTTTTTTGGGTTTTGTTTCTGCCTTTGGTTCAGCTTCTTTTTTGGGTTTTGTTTCTGCCTTTGGTTCAGCTTCTTTTTTGGCCTTTTTGTCTACTTTTTCAGGCGGCTTCTCTGCTTCAATCTTGCCTGGATTCAAGATCTTGATTTTTAACTTTACAGCTTCTGTAACTATATCCATTCTCTTTTTGTTGCCAACTCCATGAGCTATTCTAACAGCATCTTTCTTAGGATCAATTTTTATCAAATCCTTTGTATTAAAAACCAAAATATCATTATAACCTGACGGGTGCAAGCCCCTAGCTTTTCTAGGTCCCTTATAACCAACTTTAACTAACTGCGGAACACCTGATACCTGTCTCCTCATCTTATTGTCTTTTCCCTTAGGTTTTCTCCAATTAGTTGCAAGTTTTTTATACCTCCAACTCTCTTGTCTCACAAAATCTGGTCTTTTATCTGCTATCTTTTTTCTGAGTTGCAGGAGTTCCTTATTAATAACCATTGAACTATTTTCAAGACTCTATTTTTTAAATAAAAATGTTTCTAGATATACAATCTGACTATTCGGATATGACATGATGCCCTATTGGCTATCCAAATCAAGATTTGACAGGATTATTGAATTATGTTTATGAATCCGTATTTCTCTCTCATTGTTCTTAAAATTGACATATTATATTCAAAAATGCGCTTTGAATATTCTTGTAGGATATCCATCATTGGTTCTGATGTTTGATGTGTATAGAATCCAGGGCAATCACCAGTTAATTGATATGAAGCATGTACAACTGGCTTGCCATTTTTAGATTCCATCCATGAAGAAAACGGATATAGCCAGCAAACACCTGGTTTATCAGGATGTATGATACAACTCCCACATTCATTTAAGAATCTGCAGGATAAAGGCTCCCCATCTTGATTTTCCGTCTCATTTTCCTTCCTCTTTAGCGAAATCATACTAATGGTTGTAATTACATTATTCATCGTCGAAGTTTCATTCCAACTTGAAATAGTCGTTTCCTTTTTAATAAATCCAGATTCTGATACATAACCCAATTTATTGGAAATTAATGAGATGTCGTCTTTAGTAAGTGGCAATCTTCCCTGCTTCTCACAGCAATTATGACAGTCTGGCCATAAGCATTTCCAAAGAACGAAAGTATCATCTTTCGCTAGAAAAGGTATGTGAAAAATCACACCGTTTACGGTTATTTGAGAATCAGTAACGTCATCGCGTTTTCCAATATGAAGATCATATACTGACTGTTCTATTTTCCATCTAGTTGTCAAACTATCCAAGGACTCTTTTACCTTTAATTCTTTCAAAACCAATACAACTAGGTCAGGACCCAAGTTTAAATGTGCCTAGGGAACAATTGTCAGTTGAATCGTGAGGTATGCGTAACTTTCAGGACCCTAGTGCCCCAAAGCAACAGACAACTAATAAAGGCAAGCATGCCTCATCAACACAAAATAGGAGAATGGTATGGGATAATATCATATGGCCTTTAATATTGGATGTAAATCGTTCCTATTTCACTTTAAAAGAGTATCACTATGAAAGAGACAAGTTTTGTACAAGTAAGGGAATACAATCGTCAAAGGTTGCAGGGGGTTTTGTCTCGCTATTGGTTAAGGGTATACTCGTAAGACAAAAAAGTATCTATTCTATACATTACAGACTCATTCCCTATATGAGAAAAAAAGCAAATTTAGAATATGGTCAAGCGATAAGAGAAGCAAGTACCAAACGTTGAGAATTTATTTCAAGTCTTAAATTTCGGGCCATAGCTCATGGCTTAATTCAGCTTTGGAAGATCCGTTACCTATATTTTATAGTTTGTAACTTTCCGTTATCAGCTGTTACCGTTATCTTTTTAAAATTTAGATTGTCCTTATCTGGAGTAACGAATATTGCACTAAAAGGTGCTATAGAATTGAAAACTTGCTTTTTCCCATAGTCGTCATCGAACACTAGTGTTATATTATGAATTTCTTGCAAATTGTTATTATTTATCTTTACGCTTATGGTGCTTAAAGTTTCGCCTGTTTCGAATATCTCTACAGTTAGCCCGGCTCTTGGAATAAAAACTAACAATACTACAATAGCCACAATTGCAAAGCCACCATAAATAGCGTAACGAGCTATTCTTATCCAATCTCTTGTTTTCTTGTCTTTGCGATTAAATTTCCAGTCATCATCCCATTCTCCCAATTCTTTCAATCATATATTGGGCAAATTTATTATTAACATTTTATTGTCGTAAGTGTAAACCAGGCTACGACTACTCAAAGGACGAAATTTTCATCAGGGTTGCTATCGCTATTTGTTGAACTTTCTATACAATGCAATTATATTATCACAGTTCTTGCATCTGTATTCACCTTTTTCTATTAGTATGACTCCATGTTCTAGTTCCTCATTGGGAGTCTCATATTTGATAATCGGAGAACCATCAAATTCCTTTGCACATTGATTACAGTAATATTTCAGAAATCTGTCTTCACTTAATCTCCCAATGTTTGCCAAAAATATTTGCGGAATACCCAGATTCGCCTTGATTTCTTCATCCTCTGTAATTTTTACAAAAGCGTACCCACCTGAACCTAACAATTTCTTTTCTTCTAGATCTTCACTTTCATCCATGAATCCTGTATTCATAGATGCATATTTTAAACTATGATTCGATTTTTCCATCTGTATTTAGAGTAAAGTTAATCAAAATTGAATGCCTCTTATTCGTAGATGCATTCACAATTTGATTCTGCTCTATTCAGAGATAGGGTCGAGTTCAAGCTATTTGCCGCAGAAAGACATTTGAAAAATCTTAAAGAAATTCAGTTAAATTATCCAAATCTAGAGGACGACAGCCCATTAGTACAAGTTGAGCTAGAAATAGACTGTTTTCTTACTCAAGTTTTGGGAGCAGTGGATTGTCTTTTGATTTTAATTAACACCAGATTGGAATTAGGAATTGCGACACGAAAGGTTGACGCTGCTACAGTTCAGAGTGCTTTAAATGCTAGAACTAAAAATATTAGCCTCCTAACTGAACTACATCAAGCTCTAGAACATGATAGATGGCTTTGGACGCTAATAGAGTTTAGAAATCAAACAATGCAAAGGCCTTCCGTGGAAGCTCAAGCCCTTGTCTTCAATGACGAGTCGACAATAATAACATCACTTCATCAACACAATTCTAATCTTAATTCTGCGGCCATCGTAGATAAGAATTTGATAGCATTTTTTGAGCAAAGCGCAAAACGACTAAGGGAGTTGATTAATACAATTAGAATGAAAGAATCCCTTCTAAAGTAGATATTGATAAATAAAAAAGGTTTAACCAATAGATATTAAATTAGAATTTCTAACAGTTTTCAAGTAAACTAAGGTAAGCCATGTTCTTATAATCTATGGAAGTATCAATTGATTACTTCCTACGACATTTTGAGGCAAAAAGCCGGTGGGATTCTCTTATCCAATTCCACTGGTCCCACCGGTTTAACTTTTTTATAATTTAAACCAACCTAGTTTACGAATTGTTATAAGTCTCGTTGCTTCATAGAATTGATGTTTAACGATAAAAATCACGGAGTGGTAGAAGGATGAAAGTTTCTGGCCCCTACAAGTAAATACATTTCTATAATAGACGACGAGCACGATATCACGGAACTTTTTCGAGATGCATTAAAAGCGTTGCCTGGTTTATCCATATTCACATTTACAGATCCGAAAATAGCAGTTGAACATTTCAAAATAAACAAGAGCTTCTATGCTCTGGTAATCTCAGATCTAAGAATGCCTGTAATCAACGGAGTTCAATTATTGAAAACAGTAAAGGATCTGAAT
>JAJPIN010000227.1 GCA_021324715.1 Nitrososphaeria archaeon | reverse complement strand
GGACCTAGCAAACCCTCTGTCTGGCCGAATATTGCGCCAATTATATCGGCCTTTTCTACTATCCCATCAACTTCGAATTTAAGTTTAACATGATATTTTACTATACCAGTATTAGGCATTTTCAAAACCTCATATTTGTAATTACGATGGTAAGCTTATCTTGCTTGAATATAAGTGCTTTGACATATTATTCACTAAATTCTTATATGATTTTTTTTGTCGACTTGATTCGGGGTAGGACTAGATGAGCCTTTTTTGCAAAAATTGTGACGGAGATAAAAATTTGACTGATTTTTAACTATTAATTCTAACGACTGCTTTTGTTGCTAATGAAAGTTGGGATGTAAAATAACCATGTTCTAAAAAAATCCTTACAAATTCTGACTACCTTACAAGAAAAGATTAATTATGTGAGCTTGAGTTCACCTACTAAAGAATGTCTGATTGGGACCTTTTGACTCCAGGAATAGGACTTACATCTATTGGCATTGTGGGGGTTGGTATTTCACTTTCTGGGATTGCGCATACTTTCGTAGAGGGAATGCATGCGGTCAGCCTCCTTACAATGTTTATTGGTTTAATATTTCTGGCAGCCGGCATCTTCAAAGATGGATTCCCAAGTTCAGCAAAAGCTAAATCAGCTACATTCATTACATTAGGTTTCCTTGTTACGTTTGGCTTCGCAGGTGCTATTACAATTGGAACAACTGTCCCCAGTATCTTTGCCTATATTGGACTAATGTTGATAATTTCAATACCTGCGACAGTACTTACCGTTGCATCGTATAAAAGAACACCCTACCTTAAGGCATTAACAGTAATATTCGTAATCGCAGCAGTGGTTGGTGGAACTACATTTTACGCCTTTGGATTGGTCACTCCAAAGTCCCCACAAGAGAATACTGTGGGTCAAGTAAAACAGAATGAAACCGCACCGATTAGAAACATTACAAATCCGGTAAAAGCGACCATACTTCCTGGTGCCTCTGCGCAGGGAAACCCAAGTTTTGATCCGAGTATTATCAAAGTTTCAAAGGATAGAGGAATTGAGTGGACAAACAAGGACAATGTACCTCACACCATTACAAGTTCAATAGATGATGGCAAGACTTTTGATTCAAAACTCATTAAACCAAACGCCAAGTTCATTCTTGATGCCATGAAGCTTAAAGACTCACATTATGACTATTTTTGTACCTTGCATCCATATATGAAGGGAAAAATAACAGTAGGCTAGACTGGCACTAAACCGAGCCTGCAAAAAATATGTTTCTAAATAAATTTCGATCCAACTCGCATACATGGCTAGAAATGTCGAAAATTCATGTTGAAAAAAAAATCAATATATGTCTGAAATAACATTACTAGTTACCGAGAAACAAATAAACTCTTTAATAAGTTCCACTAGGGAGTACCTTCCATACGAGTCATGCTTCCTGCTTTTAGGAAATATAGTCAACTCGGAATATCGTGTCAGTATATTAAAATATATGGATAACATTGCGAATTCAGAATACTCATTTATCATGGACCCTGATCAAATTATAAAAGTCTATCAATGGGCATCCAATAATGAACTAGAAGTAATTGCGGTCTATCATTCTCATTTAGATGGTGCTAGACCATCGTCAACTGATGTTATTTTTATGCAAATTAATGAATTAATTTGGCTCATATACGAAGTATCTAGTTCGCAATTTAAGGCGTTTATCTTAGAAAATGATACTCTGAAAGAAGTAAAAATTAAGATATCTAAGGGCTAAGCCTTTCAGTATCCCTAGGATAAAGAACAACTTCCCTAATGTTGGTAGAATTGGTGAGGATCATCATAAGCCTATCAAACCCTATGCCGCAGCCGGAATGCGGAGGCATTCCCCATTCAAATGTTTGCAAATGATCAGAAAAACTCCTTGGATCGAGTCCCTTTTCAAGTAATTTATTCCGTAATCTCTCCGAATTGTGCTCTCTAGTTCCACCAGAAACAATTTCTAAGTATCCATATTGTAAGTCAAAAGATTTCGAAAGATCAGATTTATTTTTATGCTCAAGTATGTAGAATGGTTTTAGTTTGGTTGGCCAATCAATTATAAAGTAAAATTTTGGATAAATCTCTCCCAGTTTCCTTAGAGCAAGATCAGAAAGATCGTCCCCAAATTGTAGACTCTCCCCTAAACCTTTCAAATCATCGAGGCACTTTTGATACGAAACTCTAGGAATCTTATCAACAGTAATTTCTTCTTTGTTATCATAGTATTTCATTTCTTTACCACGTTGAATAAATAGATCGTTGATAGTTGAGGTTATTAGCTCCTCCACAATATCCATGATATCACAATAATCAAGAAATGCTGCTTCTAAATCAACGCTTACAAATTCTGAAAGATGTCTAACTGTATGGGATGGTTCAGCCCTAAAGTATGACGAAATTTCAAATACTCTTTCAAGGCCTAACGTAAGCTGTTCCTTGTATAACTGCGGACTCTGAGCCAAATATGCCTTTTTTGAAAAATATTCAAAACTAAAAAGATCGGCGCCGCCCTCAGTCGCGTTTCCTATTATCTTTGGCGTATTAACCTCCATAAACATTCTTGAATACAAGAAATTGCGTATCAGATAAAGTGCATATGATCTAGTTCTAAAAATATTAGAAATCCTAACGTTTCTCAAATCAAGAGCTCTTGAATCTAGCCTTTTGTCCATTGACGACTCGACTCTTCCGGTAGGATCAATTGGAAGTGGGTTTACTGCTCTGGATAGAAGTTCTACTTTTTCGACTTTAACTTCAACCTGAAAATTCTCTGCTCTAGTCTCCTGAATTGCTCCGTTTACCAGGATAATGCTTTGTCTTGGTACTTCCCTGAAGGCAGATAATAAGTTGCCAGTGATTACCCCCTGAAAGTTTCCTGTCATATCTCTGGCGCTTATGAAACCTATCTTGCCCATATCTCTGAAATCTTCAAGCCATCCAACTAATGTTAAATTTTGACCAATATGGTCCTTGGTGAGTGATTTAGCAAATATTCTGTTCATAATGTTTTTTATTTAGAGTATCATTGTTTGGGTATTTCAACAACAAGTTCAACGTTTCTTAATACTTGAACAATCTTTTTTATTTTTTCAATCATGCTAAATGATTTTTCATAGTCTTTACTGTTAATAGTAACCTGCGTTACCTGGTGCCCATCTGGTAACCAAACCATATTTGTTTTCAAAATTCTTATAGGAAAAAAGAGATTTTCAATGAACCTTCTTATCGAGCTATTTGCCTCAATAAACCATACCTTTCCGTTAAATTCCTTCTCAACTGAACTTAATATTTTATCATTTGAATTTATGTGGCCTATATTTGAATCCTTTAAAATAATCACGTAATCATCGTCTACTTTCTGAGATCCTATTAAATTCAAATTATCTATATCCTGATTCTTATTTGAGAGTTTCATAAGTTTGACGGAGCATTCCACATCAATCTTAGACAATTCCCCTTTTTTCAATCTACTCTCGCATTTTGGACATAAAACACCAGTTTTGGCGTCAAATATACAAATGGGTACTTTCAACAAATAATCAAACTGTCTAATATTTCCACCATATATATGTCCAATAGGTTCAGGTAAAGAAAATAAGATTAAATAAAATAGGTACTTATACGGTTAATCTTCATATAGACATGTTTGGATATTGCTCTTAGTGTAGATGGCTTAAGAGTTTACTATTTTTCTCAGTTTGGAATAGTCAAAGCCGTAGATGATGTTAGTCTTAGTATTAGGAAGAATGAATCAGTAGGAATTGTTGGTGAGTCTGGATGTGGAAAAAGTACAATAGGAGCAGCTCTTCTACGATCAATCACTTACCCAGGCCGGAAAGTTAGTGGCAATATTATCCTAGACGGACAAGACATTACAAAAATGTCAGACGAGGAATTTGATAATAAAGTCAGATGGAAAAAAATTTCAATGATCTTTCAGGCAGCACTCAATTCTTTAGATCCCGTTTTTAATATTGGATCGCAATTACAGGAGATTCTGCACCAACATGGTTACTCTAATGACAATTTGGACATAATCAAAGATTCTTTGCATAGTGTTCTGTTGGACCCAAGTATTATGAAAAAATATCCTCACGAATTGAGTGGTGGCATGAAACAAAGAGTGTCGATAGCGATGTCATTGTTACTGAATCCAGACATTTTGATTGCAGATGAGCCCACTACATCTCTGGATGTTATGGTCCAATCTCAAATTATTAACCTTCTAAAAAAGTTAAAAAAAGATCGAAACATGTCAATTATATTCATTTCTCATGATTTAGGTGTAATCTCAGAGGTATCGGAAACTATCGCTATTATGTATAGAGGCCAAATAGTTGAATTAGGAAAAGCATATGATATATATAAAAACGCTAAACACCCATATACTGAAAAACTTGTTACATCCATCCCAAATATCAATAGCCAAGAGACTAATTTTGAATATTTGCACAAAAAATCTGAAGATCTATCAATAAAAGAATCAGGATGCAAATTCTATGAAAGTTGCCCGTATGCAAAAGAGAAATGTCTAAACAATCCACCAGTGATAAAACATAAAGATGGATTCGTTCGTTGTTGGTTGTATGAATAGGATGTTACTTGGTTTTGAAAAATATTAGTATATTTATCCAATACATTTTTCTTTTTAAGTTTAATCCAAAAAACTAAATCATAAGAATTTTAAACTCCATTTATTTAATAGACTACGGAATATGGAAATTACACTATCCGCAATAAAGGCTGATATTGGAGCAATTGGAGGCCATACAAGACCCAGTGATAGATTGGTTGAAGGAGTTAAGAAAGTAGTAAAAGAGAATTCAAAATTATTAATTGATTATTACATAGGATATACTGGAGACGACGTTCATATTATTATGACGCATAAAAAAGGAACGGACAATAAAGATATTCACAAGATGGCATGGGATGCATTCACTTATGGCACCAAAATTGCCAAGGATCAGGGTTTGTACGGAGCGGGACAAGATTTGTTGAAAGATGCCTTTTCTGGAAATGTGAGAGGCATGGGCCCCGGTGTAGCTGAGATAAAAATAGAGGAAAGACCAAGTGAAGTGTTTTGCGTTTTTGCTGCCGATAAGACAGAGCCAGGTGCGTTCAATTTCCCCTTTTGGAGAATGTTTGTAGATGCGAGAAGTAGTACAGGCCTATTAATAAATGAAAAATTGGCCGCGGGTGTTGAATTTCGGGTTATGGATGTTATGACGGGAAAAGTTGCAGGCCTGAAATTGTGGAAAGATAAGCCAGAATTAGAGACAGCTTTAATGTATCCTGGTCGATATGTAGTACACTCTATTTTATCGTCTGATGGGGAACAGATAGTTTCTGCATCGACAGATAGATTGCATAACATAGCAGGAACATATGTCGGTAAAGATGATCCAATTGCTATAGTAAGAACTCAGAAAAATTTTCCTGCAACTGAGGAAGCAGGAAGTGCATTCAATAATCCACATTATGTTGCGGGAAATACAAGAGGTAGTCATCATATGCCATTGATGCCTGTTAAGCTCAATTCAGCAGCCAGTTTAAACTATGCAATTCCAATAGTGTCATGCCTTGTGTTTAGTATGCATAACGGACTCCTCACTGGACCACATGATGGTTTTGGAACTGAAGATTGGGACCTTCAAAGGTTGTGGGCTTCCGAAAGAGCCATGATTATGCGTAATCAGGGATTTATTCATCCCGCCACACTCGTGCCGGAAGAGCTCGAGTATAACAAAGGTTACGAAGCAAGGATGGAAAAACTAAATAAGAAATTTGTAAGCTCCACATAAAAATTTGTTATGATTACCTTTGATAAGCCTTTAGTAATAAATCTCAAAAATTATAATGAGATATCTGGAGATAATTCTAGGAAAATTGTGATGGATGCGAAGAAGGCCTCCTTTTCAAATCATAGTGAAATCGTAATTGCACCTCCTCCTTCTAGCATTTTGGCCTTGTCAAGAATAAAACTTCCGATAATAAGTCAGCATGTAGATGACGTGGCTCTTGGTGCAACAACTGGATTTATTGTACCTGAAATTATAAAATCTTACGGGGCCGTGGGCTCAATAATAAACCATAGCGAACACAAAATTGAACATCCACAAATTAAAAATCTTGTAAAACGACTGCGTGACCTGGAAATGATTTCAATTGTTTGTGCTGAGAATATAAATGAGGTAAAGACAGTCTCACGGTTTTCGCCGGATTTTTTGGCTATAGAACCGCCTGAGCTTATAGGAAAGGGCGTTGCTGTTTCTAAGGCAAACCCTTCAATCATCAAGGATTCAGTACAAGTAGTAAAGCAAATTTCCTCAACGGTAAGAATCCTATGCGGCGCTGGGATTGTTGACAAATATGACGTAGAAAAAGCTCTAGAGCTTGGGGCGGAAGGTATTTTAATATCTAGCGGAGTGATAAAATCCTCATCATGGTATAATAAAATACTAGAGTTGTCTTCGGTATTAAAATAAATGTAGAAAATAAAAATTTGGATTAGCTGTTAAATTACACACCTATTTCCTTTGCGATTTTTACGATTTTCTTCCCATCGTTTGTTAATCGGTTGAACACTTTATTCTTGACCGTCTTTCGATCTACTAATCCACGTTTATGTGCCTTTAGAAGAAGCTTATGTCCATATCCATACGCTCCCAATTTAGTTAAGAGTTCCCTAGTTGGATATTCTCTTCCAGAGCCGATTGTCTTCAGTAACTTTACTAGTGCCTTTTCTTCAACAAGAATTTTTAACAGTCTTGTATCTTTCATCACGCATAGTATATATAGCTAATTATATAATTGTTACACTTTACTAGATACAAATATCCATATATTTTACTATTAATAGCCATCAACTAGAGTCTACTATGTAAGATAATTAGAAATTTCTACTATGCTGAAGATATAAACGTTCCGTATTACCATACGTTTATACTGTAGGTAAAGTCGTGCTACAAAATTTACACCTAAAACAAGTGACTTCAGTATCATGAAAATTTTCAAGCCTCAAAATGATATTAATTCAATAACATATTGAATCACAGGATATAGTAAGCAATTGGTATCAGCAGAATAGCGATAAAGGGAAACATATGCCTTTCCAAAAACCTAAATGAATATTCATGATTGGGAATGTGGAGTCATTGTATCTGGTAGATTGTATTTGGGTAGATCTTCCACAAGAATAACTAGCATTAGTTGTACCAGGCTAGATACATATAATACGCCATTTTTGCAACAAGATTGATTCATCTTACTAAACAAAAGCTTTATAGATTCTTATTTAAGAAATAAAAAGAGCATTTTGCCTTGTTATTCTAAATTAAATAATTATTTAATCAACTTTTCTAATTATTTGACATATATATCTATAATATCTAATTTCTAGAAAAACTATTGATAATAAAAGATTCAGCTAAGACTTAAGCAAAGATGACGTTCAATGAAGGTAAACAGATTCAAAATAAAGGATCCCTTGAGCAGAATGCAGGAAATAGAGTTCAATGCAAACAATGTCAAAACACTACATTGGTTTTAGACGTACTCTCAAGCGAATATGTTTGTAGCTCTTGCGGCTGTGTTTCTAACGAAAAAATCTACAATAATGAGCTAGCTTATTTTGAGAAGGGTGAATATAATGATAAATCACGTTTAGGCATGCCAGAATCATTGACAGTGAGTCATAAAGGATTATCTACCTTAATTGGTTTAAATGATACTGATGTAAGGGGAAAAGTTTTAGACCCCGTACAAAAAGAAACGATTCAGAGACTAAGAACATGGAACAATAGATCTCAGCTTAGTGATTCGATCTCAAGAAACCTGGATAAGGCCCTCAAATATCTGAACAATTTTGGTGACAAGCTCTACTTGAGTCCAGCAGTTATGGAGAATGCTGCATACATATATCGCAAAGCTGCAATTAGAAAGCTGGCAAAGGGTAGGTCTACCATTTCACTCGTTGCTGCGTCAATTTACGCAGCCTGTAGAGAGATATCAATACCAAAAACAATATCAGATATCGCATATGTGTGCAATATTCCAAGCAAGGAAATCATGTCACATTATAAATTGATCTTGAAGGAATTGTCCTTAAACATCCCGGTTATTCAAGGGATTGATTATGTAACACTTATTTCAAATAGATTAAGACTTACTGAAAAAACTAAAAGGGAGGCACTAAGAATTTTTTCGCTAGTTCAGCATAGTAGAATTTCAATAGGTAAAAATCCACGAGCTTTTGCAGGAGCAATAATTTACATTGCATCTCAAGATTGCAATGAATTTTTGCGACAGGTAGAAGTTTGCCAAGTTGCAGATATTTCTACGGTATCTTTAAGGAAAAGATGCAAGGAAATAAAGACAATTCTGGACAATCAACTGTAAATTGCAGATTGAAATTATTTCTGGTCCCATAAATTTAATTATTTAAAATAATTAAAGGAATTGTCAGCGTTATATTTTCTTCTTGAACAAACAAAAATGTTATAATCTATATTGCATCTTAATTCATAATTAAGAATGCTTCCTGAGAAATGTAGCATAAGGATGAATGGCAAATCATGTAGCTTCCCCCCATCGAGTATTGTTTCCATATTATCCGAAAGTGGGGAGTACATGATAGGGTTAGTCTGCAACGATCATATTATGTCTATGAAGACTAAAACACTTTCTATGCAGAAATCAGGAAAAATAAGCAAAGGGAAAATAAAATTCCAAAGGTTAAAGCCCGTCATGACCGATTGTGTGCTTAATTTAAAGGATATAGATTAATGTCAGGGGTGTCTACAAGTACAAGAATCTTGAAATTTATTAGTGCAAAATTTAATGAAAGATTAACAAATCTTATTTTATGAAACAAGAATTAGTATCAGAAAAATAGAATAAAACATTATTCTAATTTTTGTAGTTGATTCTTGTCAAGTATGTTTCTATTTAATAGTTTCACTCATGTTATATTCCATAACTTCATTTAATGGACATGAAAAATAGGAGTAAGTACGGAGTCATTGCAGCCATACTGCGATCCGCAATGAGAGAGGAGACGAGAACGAAAATCATGTATAAAGCCATGCTGAGTAATGACCAATGTAGAAATTATATTGATTCCCTTTTGAACTTTGGTTTGATTGTGGAACAAAATAATGGTACTAAGTTGGTGTATAAAGTTACTAACAAGGGTTCCACATTTCTAGATTACTATGAGCAAATGATGCATCTGTTACCAATGTCCCTCAACCAAAATTCTGAAGAAGATTACAGTGCGAAATTACAAAACATGATCTAATCGGATCTGAGGTACGGAATTAACAACACGTATACCAAATAATGCTGATGAAGGTGTTGTACACTTCATAAAAAGAGTTCCACATATCAGCATAAACTTCAGGTGTATATCTGACGCTGATAAATATTTTTCTAAATTACTATTTGAATTTAGGACCAATATTGAAAGCTCAAATTTTTTCTTTATGAATCTACAGAAATCCTCAATATCGGAGGAAGATGGTTTAAAATTTTCCAAGGAATGTGATCCCACCAGATTGATAATTTTTTCTTTTCCATCAAGATGTGAAACTACTTTGGCTACATTTTTGTAGAAAACGTCTTTCTGGTTTTTTTCGTTTCGTATTGAATTTTCTGTTGAACCGATTCTATCTAGTGTATATAATTTAGCATAATTCTGAAAATAAGATTTGAATGTAAGTATCATATCATCTTTAATAGATGAATCTAAAAGAAAACAATAATTCATTTTTGAAAAATAATACAATATGTCATTTAAGAATAGAAGTACTATATCATCTGATAATGTATTTTCCTTTTCGATTGTTATCAATCCCCCTTGTGGTAAGCTTCCGATGTACTTGTCAAGATCTTGATGTCCGGTCTGCAATATTTGTTTTGAAAAGCCTGTTACATTTAACATTTTTTTAGTTGTGTTATAGATTTTGAATTGTCTTGGATCATAGCTATCAAAGCAATGCAATAATGTATCTTTAAGAGTAAAGAAATGGAGAGACCTCTTAATTTGAATTCCTCTTAGTTTTTTGAGAAATAAGCTTCTTATTCGTAGCTCTTCCATAAATTCATAATTTAACTCAATAACTCCATCTACTATGAATTCCAGATTGGATTCTACTGAATTTTCACTTGTAAAAATCAATTTTGCTTTTGCTCTTTCTCTCCATGTTTGGAGGACCCTTTCGTTGTTTAACCGTGCTTCCCTATCCATTAATGATGCAACAGAGTCCCAGCTATCGATAATTATTACAGGATTTTTAACATCCATCAATTGATTGGTTACTCTCTCAAAAAGCGATTCTGGTTCGTCCAGACGTGCATCCTCAAAAGAGGAAAGATTTTGTCCAACATCCTGACTGTCAATATTTTCATTTGGGGGCTTAATGATTTTTCGCAGCCACGGGTAGTGTTCAAACAATTGTTTTGGAGAAGACCTAGTGGAAATATAGAAAAAATTATTTTTTTCTTTTAATGAACGTAACAGACTTAGAGATAGAGTGGTTTTTCCACTACCCGAAGGACCCTTAACAAGTAAAGAATAAGTGTCATTTTTTATGAATTCTCTGAGCTCAAATGGGATATCTAGAAAACTATGATTACTTGAATAAGATCTCTTCTCCATATCTGTTCTTCTTCGATTTGACATTACTCCCACTTATAGGTATATAATAAATCTCTTTGATTCTTATTACTAATTTTTACACATTTTTCAAAATTATAACAAGACGGCATTAATTAACCAAACACCTACGTAATAGAAGGTCGTATTGATTGAGGATTTTCTCAAATTTCATAATAATGCATTTGCACATTAGCCGTCAACTCTTGAAAATGATTTGCAAATATTCCGCTAAACCTTCAATACTTTAAAATAAAGTATGCTAGTGATTTTTACCATGGTAGTTATTGAAGCTGAGAACAATATTTCATCTTTGAAAACTCAATTACTAGCAAATTATGTCTTTACTGATGAACTTTCATCTTTGTCGCTATCAGAAATGACTCCTGATTTTGATCCTTTTATTCGCGAAATTATTGAAGCAAAGGAATTTGCGGGAAAAGATGGAACAATATGCGTCATTCATAATATTGCGGGATCTCGCATAAAACGAACTTTACTGTTAGGAATGGGAGATAAAAAAAATCTAAACCCTGAGAAAACAAGAAATTTGACTGGAAAAGTGGTTAAGAAGTCAAAAGAATTAGGAATAAGTGAATTCGTTTTAAATCCATTTATAAGTATCGATAAAGACCATCTTTCAGCTTTGGTAGAAGGAATCAAATTAACGGACTATTCCTTCGATAACTACAAGAGAGAGAAGGATGGTAATGAGCTTAGTCACGTTAGGATATTGGTAAGAAATGACCTTGAAAATAATAAGAAAATAATCCAACGATCAGCTGTAGTATCTGACGCGGTAATATTTACTCGTAATTTAAGTAACTTGCCCCCAAATGATTGTTCACCAAAAGATCTTGCGACTTTCGCATTGGACTTATCAAAGAATCAGAAACTGAAGGTAAGTATTATCGAAGAGGGCGAAATGGAATCCAAAGGGTTTGGAGGTATTCTGGCCGTAGGTAAGGGAAGCTCTAGCTCTCCAAAACTTATAGTGCTAGAATATTCTGGTACAACAAAAAATGAGAAGCCGATAGTAATTGTTGGGAAGGCAGTTACCTTTGATACCGGTGGAATCTCCATTAAGCCTTCCGAAAAAATGGAAGAGATGAAATTTGATAAATGCGGAGGATGCAACATACTGGGGATCATGAAAGCTGTATCTGATCTTAATCTTGAATCAAATGTTATAGGTATAATACCGGCGGTAGAAAATATGCCTTCAGGTAGCTCATACAGACCTGGTGACATAATCAGGATGTATAACAGAAAAACTGTAGAAGTTATAAATACTGATGCAGAAGGAAGAATAATTCTTGGTGATGCACTTTCATATGGGGTAAAAATTTTTGCTCCCAAGGCTATCATAGATATGGCGACTTTAACAGGCGCTGCAATTATTGCACTGGGTACTAATGTAGCAGCACTCGTAGGTAATGATAAAGAATTAGTAACGAAAATCCTAGAGTGTTCAAATCAAACTGGTGAAAAAATTTGGCAGTTGCCACTGTTTGAAGAGCACAAAGAACAATTGAAAAGTTCAAATGCGGATATAAAGAATATTGGAGGTCGTCCTGCAGGAGCAATTACTGCTGCAGCATTCTTGTCCAACTTCGTTGACGATATCCCTTGGGTACATCTTGATATTGCAGGGACGGCTTGGAACCAAGAAGGGACAAAGGAAAAATCATACAATCCTAAAGGAGCTACTGGTTTTGGTATCAGAACAATCTTGAAGTATGTTGCGAATCATAATCCATTGTAATGCTTGATAAAAATGAGGTTATATGCTGTCACGTAACTACTCTTAATGATATCATTGCCAATTCTTCAAATCAAAGAGATAATAGAGCTGTTAGGTTTAGAGGATATTAGGTGTAGAATTGGACAGTTCAATACCGATATACTTCCACAGTACAGGCCTTATTTTGAAAAATGGTTGACAAACAGAGACGGCTTTATAACAATGCTTTCTGGAAGCATAGACTATATTGGTTCGGAAGATGTGGTAAGGATGGGGCCATTTCACAATATCTATTGTCTTGTTCAAAATAAGTTTTTAATTGAAAATGATTTTAACCACCAGAATCTTTTGAATTCTAAACTATGGTATAGTTTAACTGATGGTGTGGTAAATGAAGCAGGTTGGAGTGGTAGCATCCTAGCAACTAGATTGAATAATGATCAGCGTATTAGTAATTTCTTATTTCAGAACTTAAAATCAGAGGTAACTAG
This sequence comes from Nitrososphaeria archaeon, assembly GCA_021324715.1. Taxonomy (GTDB): domain Archaea; phylum Thermoproteota; class Nitrososphaeria; order Nitrososphaerales; family Nitrososphaeraceae; genus TA-21. The sequence goes on along the minus strand of JAJPIN010000227.1, from coordinate 10,508 downwards.
AACCATATCGACTCGTGTAGTTAACCTTGCCTGTTTAATTGAATGTCGTATCTGGCATCCTAGGGAATTTGTCTTTCTCTATGAAATTTTGGACAATGTAGCTATGAACGTACAATCTTTGCTCGGCGATTTGCATCTTGGAGAAAAGATTAGCCGATAGTACAGACCCCTTAAGATAATTGATAGCAATTGTATCATAACAAGATGCCAGCACTGCTGCTTCCCAACCACTCACGTAGATCAGTAACACAGCAGCGATAACAGGTTTGACTTCCGGGTTCGGAATGGGACCGGGTCGCGCCCTGTTACTATGGCCGGCTTGACAATGTTTAGCACTTGGGGATAATTTAATGTTGCCATGTAGAGATTTAATATAGGTGAACACCCTGAATAAAATGACCTGTTCGAACCTCTTACGAATCCTTAGTTTAAATCAATAATTCCTTGCAAAGGGAGACATAGTGTGACTAAGTTGAAATTACGCACGTTAATGATAAATGAATCATATGAGATAATGTATGCACCTCATTATTGGTCAGAATTTAAGCTCAAATCACATAATATGATTTATTAGCGCTAAATCAAACACTCAGTTATTGTGATCCTCAACAATTATAAATTATTCTTTCATACTTTCTAGTAAAGTTACATATGAATTCTAGTTCTACTCACAGGGTGGCCGTATTGGATGAAGAACTCTGTCAGCCAAAGAAATGTGGTTTGGAATGTATTGTGTACTGCCCCGTGAACAAGACTGGTGGCGAATGTATTGTTCAGAGACCTGAGGATGGAAAGGCCGTAATTTCTGAAGAATTATGTACAGGATGTGGAATTTGCGTCAAAAAATGTCCATTTGATGCAATAGTGATAGTGAATTTAGCTAAGGAAATTGGTGAGCATAAAATACATCAATATGGAATAAATTCATTCAGACTATATCATATTCCGTTACTAAAGAAAGGTTCTGTAGTAGGATTATTGGGACGCAATGGAATTGGAAAATCCACAGTTTTGAATATTTTATCAGGAACTATTAAACCAAATTTCGGAAGCTATGAATCTGATCTAGGATGGGATGAAATATTAAAAAACTTCCAAGGAACAGAGTTAAAACCTCATTTTGAGAAAATTTCTTTAGGCAAATTACGAACCTCAATTAAACCTCAAATGGTTCAATTAATACCGAAGGCATTTAAAGGAACGACTCGAGAGCTGTTGAATAAATATGATGAAAGAGGTATGATTAATTTGGTTATCGAACAATTATCCCTAAACAAGTCTTTAGATCGATTGATATCAGAACTCAGTGGCGGAGAATTACAACGACTAGCAGTTGCCATAACGGTCAACAGAGATGCAGATTATTACTTCTTCGATGAACCCTCATCATACAATGATATCTACCAGCGTCTAGCAGTTGCAAGGACAATAAAGCAACTTGCAGTTGATGGCAAAAGTGTTATGGTTGTTGAACATGATTTGACGCTTTTAGACTACTTGTCAGACTATATCCATATCTTGTATGGAGAACCAGGTGCTTACGGAATCGCTGCACCAATTCAAGGAACAAGAGTAGGCATAAATTCCTTTTTGGATGGCTTTATACCTGCAGAAAATATCAGGTTCAGAGAAAAATCATTTAAGTTCAATAGTTCAAATAAAAATGAAGAACTAATACCAGAAAAACCATTGACAACCTTTTCCAATTTAACTAAATCATTTCCTACTTTTAAGCTAAAAGTTTCTTCTGGACAAATCAGAGAAGGAGAAATAGTAGGGTTGGTCGGCGCTAATGCATTGGGGAAGACCACCTTTATGAAAATGATAGCTGGCATAGAAAAACCTGATACTGGACAAATCAATATTCATGCAAGTATTTCGTATAAACCACAATACTTGCAAAATGATTTTGATGGTAACGTTGAATCACTTTTGAGTGCTGCCTTTGAAGGTCCGATTGAAGATTCTACTATAGAGCAGCAAATTGTAGACCCAATGGGTATCAAAAAACTTTATGATAAAAAGGTAGAAACCTTGAGTGGTGGAGAGCTTCAAAAAGTAGCTGTATGTTGCTCGCTTATAAGACCTGCAGAGATTTATGCGTTAGATGAACCATCTGCATTCCTAGATGTGGAGGATAGGATTAACATTGCAAAATTTCTTCACAGATTTGTAAAATCGCAGGGAAAATCTGCGATAATAGTTGATCACGATATGCAGCTAATAGATTTGGTCGCAGATTCTTTAATGATCTTTTCAGGAAATCCGGGCGAGCAAGGAATTGTTGAATCACCAACAAATAAAGAAATCGGAATGAACAAGTTTCTTGAGAATTTGTCCGTAACATATAGGCGCGATGAGAATACTGGACGTCCAAGAATAAATAAATTGGGTGGAAGATTAGACAGAGCCCAAAAATATTCTGGAGATTATTATAAGAGAGATTGACAGGCTAGTCAAAGCATGACAAAAATGCTTAAAGCTGTACTGCAAAAGAAACTCGAGATGAGTGAGCTAGAAAATCTATGTTCTTCTTTTGATATTATAGGCTCTATTGCCATTATCAAGATTCCAGAAACGTTAGCTTCAAAAAAGAAATTAATAGCCGCTACTTTGATTGATCAAATAAAGTCTGTAAAATCAGTATTCTGTCAAGTATCAGGAGTAGAAGGCGATTTCAGATTGCGCAAATTGGTATTGCTATCAGGTGAAAATACCACAATAACTCAATATAGGGAACACGGATGTGTTTTTAAAGTAGATGTCATGAATACATACTTTTCCCCCAGGTTATCAACTGAGAGATTGAGAATCTCGAAATTGATTGGACCGGATGAAGTAATTGTAAATATGTTCGCCGGTGTAGGAACATTTTCGATCATTATATCGCATAATAATAAATCGGCTAAAATTTATTCAATTGACTCAAATCCGATTGCTTATGATCTCTGTAAAGAGAATATACAGATCAATAATGTAGTAGGTAATGTATTTCCAATTCTTGGTGATGCTAATTTAGAAATATCCGAAAAACTTAGAGGTATTGCCAATCGGGTTTTGATGCCATTACCAGAAAGAGCAAGAGATTTTGTAGACGTTGCAATAAGTTCCCTTGCAAACAATAAGGGGATCGTACACTATTTTGCGCATGTTGGGGCAGACAATAAGAAAATTGCATTGAAGGAGGGACTTAAGGATACTTCAGAAACATTCAGTAAATTTAACCACAAAATTGAAAATGTTAGAATTGTGAGAGAAGTAGGACCTCGGTTTTATCAAGTCGTTTCTGACGTAGAGATAATTTAGTAAGAATTCATTTCTCGCGGGGAGCAGTAGCCATAGTATAGCCCATCCAAACAAGTACGCTCATCAGGATACCTACTATAATAATCAGGGTTGTTTTTATCACAAGAATATCCCATCGCGTAAATAACAACAAATATGAAAAAAATATGAAAAAAAGTGAAGGAACTATGAGTAATATCAATCCAATTAATTTATTCTGTCTCATACCGTTGCTCGCACTAACTCCACTCATAACAACTCTAATGCCATCAAATAAGCATCTTCACCATCTCTATAGTACGATTTCAATCTTGATTTTACCTTAAAATTTAGTTTTTCATACATCTTTATTGCCGCATAATTGCTAACCCTTACCTCCAGGTACACCTCTTCAGTTCTTCTTGCTACAAGTCCGTTCATTGCTTCTTCCATCAGAAATGTTCCAACTTTTTTTCCTCTATGCTCTTCCAATATGGCAATTGAAACTACATGTCCCTTTTTTACAAAACCTAACTTTCTGAAATTTGAAAATCCAAATTCAATCTTGCACATTACGTACCCGATGATGTTTCCACCAAATTCTGCGACAATAAATGCCTCTGGTAACTCTTTCAGAATTGACTCAAAAAAATACTCAGTATAATGTTCAGGAAGTGAATTCAAGTTTATTTCAATAACCGATGAAAGGTCGCCTTGCCCACATCTATAAAATATATAGTCTCCACTTTTTCGCAAGCAGCTCTGCAAATTACCAAATTAATGATTTTTAATTATTTTAACTTTGGGTTTTTCAAAGCACATGATTTGGGCTAATTTTCCAATCTAATTATTCTTCTTAAAAATTGCAATATTTGGATCTTGAATGAGAGAAATCCTATGGCTTTTACCATTTATGTCAAGAATTTTTTCAGCAGCCTCCTGAACATTGGAAAATATATTAAATCCGAATTTTTCTTTCAAATAATACTTTGGCAAGGAAGAAAGAATTGCCACACTGTACTTTTCACTTAAACTATTGATAAACATGAGATGCTCCAATCCGTCAACATAGTCATAATTCCCATAATCTTGCAATTTTAGTTTTCCATATGCTAATTTCTCTAATGCTTTGCTTCCAAAACCTTTGCTATTTTCAGAAATAATTACAACAGTTGCATTTTTTTTAAGAACATTGATTGAATTCCATAGTAAATCCAGAGAACTTGTCAGAGTTCTACTTGAGCTAGAATCAATGTTTGTTCCCAGAATCACTGACTTTAGTCCCTGTTCATTTTCCATTGAAAGATTATTGAGTTTGTCAGTAGCATTTTGAAACGATTGAATTATTTTACCATAGTAAATATTGTGTATTCCAGAGTTATTCGAAATTATTTCAATAGACATTGCTTCCATGTTCTCACAGAAGTTGTTTGCAATTTCAATCGGTGGACATTTTTCTCCTGGATGAGGAAGGTCATCCTCTCTTGAATGAAATACTTCGTTCATTTTGTTTTGTTCAAATAGACGTAAGAGATTGGTAGGAGTACCATAATAACCAAAAAAGGGGTCAATATTTGATTTAGAGATGAAAATTGTACTTTTCTCATTTGCACGCTTAATAAAATGATCATTATTCTTTTCAATTATAGTTATATTTTGGGTTGATATTTTGTTTGATAATTGTTTGCGCGCACCTGGAATAGATTCAATAGACAAAGAAATGCCCGCAGTTTCTGCTTGAGAAACTAACGCAGCAGTGGTCTGAATTGTGGAATTGGATCCGTCAAGGGGGACTAGTATTGTTTCATCAGTAACTGGAATTGATTTGATCTCCTCAGCTAAACTTTCATCCGTACGAATATCAAATTTTGAATTCTCTACAAGTGAAAGGTTCTCTACCTTAAGGTCTAAAATAATGTCAGTACCGCCATAATTTAGCCATAATTCAGGCATATTGTGATCGAATCATAATAAATACAATTGACTGTGTGATACTTTTAACCTTCATAGATCATTAGATTCTTTTCTTCAAGTAAATCATGCAAATTGTGAACTGCTCTATATACCTCCGATTCTTTTTTTGCCCCGGTACAAACCAATTTTCCGCTGGCAAATAGAAGGATGACAGTTTTTGGATCAAGCATCCTATGAATCAATCCTGGAAATTGTTCTGGTTCGTACATACTACGTGGTAATACTCTTGCAGCCAATTCCAAGTGTATCTTGCCTCCCAAACTCGCGGATGCCACGATATTTTGTATTTCTATCTGTGGTTCATTTTCAATAGGGATACTGCCTTTTCTTAGCTTCTGAACTACATTTTTTACTGCTTTAATTGCCTGTTCTTCAGATTTTGCACCAGTGCAGACCATTTTTCCAGAACTGAATATCAAAGTTGCAGTCTTAGGTGACTTGAGTCGAAACACTAGTCCCGGGAACTGATCTGGGTGGTACTCCACATCTGGAAATATCTGGGTAATTAAATTAAGATTTACAGTTTGATTAACTGTTGCAGAAGCAACAACATTCTCAATACTAACAATGGGCTTGGTTTCAGGCATACTAGGTTGGCTTTATAAATGGAAGTATATATACATGTTTGGAACACTGCGAAATTGACATAAGAATTGCAACTTGTGAATCTGAATGCATGAAAATCCTATCTTTGAAGGATATTAATTAAAGTAATTTAAGATCTGATGTCACCTTATCAATAATGTTAGAGGGTGCAGGACCGATTCCTATACAGGTGACAGTCCCTGTTTCAATTTGTGTTAGGCCTCTATCTTGAACGATTACTATGGGAATCATGAGTTTTTCGGCATGACTGTGTACCTGGAGTAACTCTTGTAAGCTGTTTACTTTTACAACTATTTTTGGTTGCCCTTCATTGAACCAAGTTCTTAGCCATGCTTTATTCAATTTTCTAGATTTTTCAACTCCTGATACCGCAGCATGTCCAACCTGAGATGCTATCTTACCTGTACCCATGTGAAGATCCTTTCTTACGACAATGACCTGTTTAAATTCCACTACAGTTTAGTTAATAAAAATGATGAATTATTTGTTTCTTTGTTGGTTACTGAATACTATGATGTATTAATTGCCGGCGGGAGTGTAGCAGGATTAACAACAGCAAGAGAATGTTCTTCCAATGAAATTTCTACAATTGTGATTGAAGAGGATCATGAAATTGGAACTCCGGAACATTGTGGAGGAATGGTCAGTCTCGGTGGGTTACAGAAATTAGGTCTCATACTAGATTCAAATAATTTTCAAAACACCGTCTCAAAGGCCACAATTAGCTCTAAATCTGCCAGCTTCGAACTTTCTGCCGAAAAGCAAAATGTCATAGTAGTAGATCGTAGAGGTTTGGACAAACAAATCGCTAAACAAGCGCAAGATGCAGGTGCCCAAATAAGAACACGATGTACTTTCAAATCTCTTTCCAAGGATCAATCAAACTATATCGTAAAGACCTCAGATGGTGAATTCAAATGCAAATATTATGTTGACGCAAAGGGGTTAGGCTCTCTAAAGGATGCCAGCCAAAATGGGATCTTGGCTTCTGCTCAATTTGAAATTTATGCAAAATGGATTGATGGTAGTACGGTAGAGATTCTTTTTGATTCAGAAAAATATCCTGGATTTTTTGTCTGGATAATCCCAACTGGCGAGGGTAAAGGTAAGGTAGGGGTTGCAGGTAAGGGAATCAACTGTTCAATTGCCCTATTCGAATTCATAAAATCAAGAGGCAAGAAATATTCCACAATTAGGAAAATTTTTGCCCCCATTTGGGTTGGAGGACCAAGACCACCGTTTATTGCAGAAAGAACCCTCATGGTAGGTGATTCTGCCGGTCAGACAAAGCCAACAACCGCAGGAGGAATATTTAGTTGTGGTATGGCTGGCATGTTAGCAGGTAAAGCAATTTCCCAAGCAATTGAAAATAATGATAATCGTTTACTATGCAATTATGAAAAAAACTGGAAGACTATGTTTCAAAAAGAATTCAACTCTATGTTGATTGCTAGGAAAGTTTTGGAAAGACTTGATAATAAATCCATTGACGAGATTTTCTCTTCATTATCAAGAAAAGAGATTAAGGATGTATCTAATTTTTCAGACTTTGACTTTCACTCTAGCGCTCTAGATCTTTTTCTTAAAACGAAAATTGCTAGCAAATTGACAAAAGTGCTAATTGGAAATGAATTTCGGAGAGTTTTCAATGGAATGAAAGACAATTAACAGCATTTAGCATTCACAAATTTATTTCTGAGATAATATTGAAAGGAGAGACTGCATCGTCATACTTAGTTATCCAAGCAAAATATAAATTCGGATTAAATGAATGTGCTTTTTGTGTCAAAATCATTACAATTGCCAGTTTGTACCTCCTGCAGCAGACCAATAATTGCAAATGATGAATGTGTGAAATACTATTGTCCTAATTGTGGCTATGTATTAATTTGGAGATGCCAGAGTTGCAGACAGTTTGCCAGAGCATACAAATGTATTGGTTGTGGGTTTGAAGGGCCATAAGTATGACCAAGTTAGTTGCTAGGATTAAAATCCTTCCATCGGAATCAGAGGCCGATATAGATTCAGTCCCTAAAATGCTAACTGAATCGCTTCCCGAAGGATTCAAATTAATTGAACACACTAAGGAACCAATTGCATTTGGCTTGTATTCCGTTATAGCTGATTTTACATTAGATGACTCAGAAGGCCAAATGGACTTATTAGAAGAGTCAATAAGAAAGATAGAAGCTGTAGGTGAAATAGAAGTAATAAATGTCAGCAGACAATCAGTTAAGATAAAATAATAATAGTGTAAATCCTTTTTTATTTCACACCAGTTAACAAAAAAAATCCTAGAATTTAGATATAATGATTTAGAACCTGTAATAGAATAAGGAATCAAGCGCAAGTGAAATAAAAATGACGACTAGATATGGAGCTGTAATTTTATATGCTTTCCATGCAAAATCCGGGGTCGGATATTTTGTCAACTTATAATGATATGCAAGCATCAAAGTTCCTGAAATTGCTGCAGTTATAAAATACACTACGCCTAAACCTAAAAAATATAACGACAACGAGTATGGTAACAGAATTGCCGTATTTGCAAAGATATATTCTGCTGTCTTTTCGTTTCCTATAAGGACGGGCAACATCGGAACCTTTACACTCGCATATTCCTCTCTTGATTTTATTGCGAAGGACCAAAAATGAGGGGGTGTCCATAAAAAGACCAAGCAGCCGATCAGAAATCCCAAAATGTCCATCGATCCAGTAGTTGTAGCCCACCCAGCCATCGATGCTGCACTCCCTGCAAAACCACCTACTACAATATTCGAAACATTCGAGCGTTTAAGCCACAAAGTATATACGAATACATAAAAAAATATTCCAAGAGCAATCATCCCTGTGGCCATTAGGTTTAAAGTCAGAAAGGATATTATGATAGAGCTGGCACAGAGTATGTTTCCAAAAATAAAAACATTTCTAGGATTTAATCGCCCTGATGGTATTGGTCTATTTATTGTTCTGGACATAATTTTATCAATATCACGATCATAATAGTGATTTAGCGCACTCGAACCCATTGATGCTAAGCAGCCACAAATACCAAGAAATAGAAGATGGTAGAGGGAAACATCCCATGGTACTGTAGGAGTTGAGTCATACCTGGTTGCAGCTAATGAGCTTGTTATTGCCGTAATAACCAGTACCACTACTATCCTTGGTTTTGATACTTCGATGTAATCAGCTAACATTCACGGTTAAGTAACAGACTTAATTGTGGGATTTAACTTATTCGCTAATTCGCTAATCGATTTATATTAACGGCCTCGGACAAATACGTAAAAAAACTTGGTATTATGATGCCATGTCGGGAACAATATCTGGAATAAAAGTTCAAGATGAATGAGACAATTCCAAAGGTCTTGCAAACAAAATTTCTGCAACTGAATAACAACATGAAATGAACTTAATGACCAGGATCAAACAAATCGCAAATATTATTGAATGTCAATGTAATTTATAAACCAGTTAATCGGTAATCAATATCAATCATGGGGAGAAGAAAAAGTACATCAAGGCCACATAAGACTAGAAGGACAGTAGAGGGGAGATGTCCCAAGTGTACAACAATTGTTAGATTTAATGTAGGTGGGCCTGTTGGAAATGAAATTTATGAATGTATTGGTTGTAGATCAAAATTCAACATCAATGAATTATAGGGTGAATATAATTTGGATAAGAAATTGACTTATAAACAATTCGATAGATAGATGTCCTCTAAGATAGATTATGTCGATAAGGTTTATCTTTATAGTAGTGGAATGTCGTCAGAACTTGTGGAAAGGAGCAAACGAGTTCTTACCGAATATGGAGTAAATCATAAAGACATCATAATTATTGAATCTCCAGAAGGAGTCCCTGAAGGTTCGATTATTATTACCATATGGCCACATTATCTATCTGTGGCAAAAGTAAAGAAGGTGAGAGAAGGTTCTATTTACGCTCCGCAATTATTCAACATCGATATGTAATTTGAATTACAGGGTCAATGAATTCCAAAAAATATCTTTGCTATTTGACTGGGTCATAACAATCTAGTTTGTATTTTGCTTACTACAGATCTATTAAATAATGAAATTGTAATCTCACAAGTTTTAGACTGTCTAACTAGTCTAGTTGCTTTTTTATCATTTCGTTAATTTTATTTTTAGAGACTGATCCAACAATCTTATCTATGGCTTGACCGCTCTTAAATAAGATTAGAGTGGGTATACTGGCAATACCAAATTGCCTAGCGATTAATGGGTTTTCATCAACATTTAATTTCCCTACCGCTAGTTTTCCCTGATAATCTTTACCAATCTGATCAATTATTGTGGACATCATCCTGCATGGTCCACACCAAGGAGCCCAGAAATCTACCAATACTATTGGGAATTTGCTAACATTTTGAAAAAATGTGGCATCATCTAGGTTTAATGGTTCCTTTATATTTTTCATAAGTTCTTTTTCGTCTAGTAGTCGTTGTAAGTTTTTCATTCTTTTTTCATTTATGATTCTTAATTCTTCATCTTCCAATTTGTGTTATAATAAAAGGAGGACATATTTTGGTTTATTATGCTTTTTGATTTGATATTTCATCAGCGATAGCTAATTATCAGAGATGACTTACAACATTCTCAATATTGCATGACCAAATGAAAAATGGTGAAGAT
>JAJPIN010000115.1 GCA_021324715.1 Nitrososphaeria archaeon | reverse complement strand
TCAATAGTACTAAGGAATTTCAGTTGTTGAAGTTTGATCATTATTTCTTGGTACTATAGGACGGATTGTTATACTTTAGAAGCGTCTCCACAATCCAATTTACGTCATTCTTCGTTTTAGCGAGATGTGCAATCTTTATACAATCTCTTATATCCTTTGATTTCATTTTTTGCCATACCTGAGCTGCGACCTCATTTGCGACATCCTTTGTAATACCTTCCTGCGCAAGCATATGTATTGATATATCTAGAAAATTTTCATATTTGTATTGTTTGAAGTGTAATACCATGAATCTGGAAAGCAGGGGAGTGAGCATATGGTTAGTTTGATTTGAAGTAGCAAAAACCCAGGTCTTGAGTTGTGTATTCCTGGTCTTCATGTGCTTTGTCTCTGCTATAATTCCGGTCTCCATAAGACTAAGGAGAGCTGTCTGATCTCTGATCGACATGTGTTCAATCTCATCAATAATCAAGTACCTAGGACGCTTTTCGAATAGGTAATCAACCATCCCAGATTTGGTACTGTGTGTACCCAATGTAAAATAAGAGCGGTCAAGTTTCATACATCCTAGCATAAACAACGTTTTTGCTGATGCAGGCGGACCAACAAGTAAGATGTGAATTGGTCTTTGAGATCCAAAGGATAATTGAAATAATTTTTTAATATCATCATACCCTACTATGCTGTCAAACAGGTCATACTCTAGAGCAGATTTATTTGAATTTTTAAGGGAGGTATTTTTGTTTGCAGATATTTCACTTTCAATAGACATGTCCTTCACTTGGTACATTTGATTTGCATGATTATAGGCTTTCCTACAAAATCGTAATGTCTAATTACTTTAATTTAGTAGACGAAAATTAAACTAAAATTCAAATATGCTTTGTAGTACGAATTATGATTACTTCAATCGATTAGTTTATCAATACCATCCAATTTTCATTTTAAAACTTATGTAAATAAATAGAAAATATTTGATCAGAACATAGAATTTATTTTTGGTAAACTTCCTTAACCTCATCACACGGTATTTAATGAATGACATATCTCCTAGATGCTAATATCTGTTATTTATTGTTCCCTATTAATTAACAGATGCACCAAGATTAAATGTGATTATCCAAAATGGTAATAATCGCAACTAGTCCACAGAATTTCCATATGTATCCTTCTGTGGTTTATGATTATCTGCGTAGTGAAAACCATTCATCTAGGTAAATTATTATAGACAATATTAACATTCAATTCATTAAATGCCTCATATGAAGAAGGGTAAAATTACTGGGGAGTTAAAGAATAAATCAAAAGATCTCATGACTGTAGAATGGAAAAATAATCAGGTTGTAATGATAGATCAAACTAAATTGCCCGGCAAACTAGTATTTCTTAGATACAAGAAATATGAGGACGTTGCTCGGGCTATTGAACGATTAATAGTAAGAGGAGCACCCGCAATTGGAATTGCGGCAGCATTTGGAATGTCGTTGGCTGCAATTTCAAGCAAGGCGAAAACCCATACTGCTCTTCTCAGAGACCTTAAAATCGCCTACGACAGACTAAGATCAACCAGACCTACTGCGGTTAATTTGGCCTGGGCACTTGATAAAATAATGAGCGTAGCAACCTCAAAAACTAATGTCGAGGATATCAAAAAATCAATCCTTCTTTCTGCCCTTAACATGGCAACAGACGATATTACAACAAATAAGAAATTAGGATTGAATGGGGCTGGAATTATAGGTAACGACGAGGTAATACTCACGCATTGTAACGCCGGTTCACTAGCCACAGTTACATACGGAACCGCATTGGGTGTCCTTAGAGCAGCAAATGACATGGGCAAGAAAATACAGGTCATAGCAACTGAAACAAGACCTGTAATGCAAGGCTCTAGATTAACAGCGTTCGAATTAGATTACTATAATATTGACGTTAGTTTGATTCCTGATACTGCCGTAGGATATCTAATGTCTAAGGGTAAAATCAATCGGGTAATTGTCGGTGCGGATAGAATACTGAAAACTGGACATGTCTACAATAAAATTGGTACTTACCAAGTAGCTGCTCTTTCAAAGAGACACAACATTCCTTTTTACGTCGCCGCGCCTCTTTCCACGTTTGATTTGTCTAGCAATGTCAATGAGGTAGTGATTGAGGAGCGAAATAAAAATGAATTAATGAAAATGGGGAACAAGTTATTAGCGCCGAAGGGAATCAAAGTTTTTAATCCCGCATTTGATGTAACTCCTCCAGAATTGATAACAGGAATAATTACTGAAAAGGGCATATTAATGCCACCTTACGAAGAAAGTATTGCCAAAAACATCTAGAGATGGACAAAGTATTTAATCTCTAAGCATATTTTTAATATTAGATGTCAGTAAGTATCAGTCAAGAGCAGGTGTATTCTGTTTTAAGAAAATGTATGGATCCGGAGATCCCTGTCAATATAGTAGATTTGGGTTTAGTCTATGGTGTAAACATTAATGAGTCAAATGATATCAATATTGAAATGACTATGACGACGAGGGGTTGTCCACTTCATGACACACTTGTTAGCGATGTCAAGAGATACATAGGAAAAATTGATGGTGTGGGTAACATAAATGTCTCAATAGTATGGGATCCCCCGTGGAACATTGAAAGAATTGAACCTTCAGTAAGAGAAAAGCTAGGATTTGGAAAGCCAAAGCTCAGGTTTCAGGTTGACTATGAAAAGTACAAACCATTGATAAAGGGCAGATTGGTTACTCAAGAGGACGGATCGCTAATTCTAGAAAATGAAAAAGAGCAGAGATTTATGGTAAATCAGGCTATTGTTGATTTTTGGAACAGTTGCGATGGATCAAAAACGATTACTCAGTTAGCAGATCATTTCTCTTCCAAATTGGGATTACCCAGACAACAAGTAGAACAAGAAGTAGTTCAACTTGTACAGCAGTTACTTGAATCTGAATTATTACGACCGGAATAATAAAGAAGCACATGTTGTGTGATCAAAACAGTATCGTTCCAACATTATCAACCTTTGATAAAGTCATTGTAGAATTAGGGATTGGAGATGGTCAATTTTTAAATGGGATTATTGAGTATAGGAACAGGCCAAACACATGCTATGTGGGTATTGAGATTGATGCTAAACAAATTCAGAAGGCTCGTGATAGGTTGAGAGGCAAAAATATTTACTTGATTAATGATTCTTTTGAAAACGTTATTTCATTTTTTCCAGATAATTATGTTGATGAGTTCATTTTTGTCCTACCTTCTCCGAACTACATAGATATAAACTCGGAGAGTCAATGGACATTATTGTATCAAGGCATTTACAAGAAATTAAAAGATCGAGGAACCCTTACTATTGTTACAGAAATAATTAATGACCTATTGGAACCTATATCCGATAATGAATTTAATTCATGGAAGAAGTGGTTAACTTCAAAGTTTGTGAATATTGGATTTAGATTGAAAGATATATGTGATGATTGTCCCAGTTATTATAACTCTCACTTTCTAGCCCAATTTAGGGCAGACAAATTGAGAATAAAGTTAATTACTCTAATTTTGACTAAGTAGGATCCCTGGTCAATGATCCTACATCAAATTGTTCAAGTCTTACTTCTATGTAGTAACTTGACATGATAGTTAAGACATTGTCTTGAACAGAATATCGAGTGGCAATTGATATGTTTACACGGAATTGGGTCTGCATGGTTGAACTTCATATTACAATAAGTGCAAAAAGATTCTAGTTTCGTAATGTCGCGGTTGGAAAAAGCGCTACCGCAATTTCGTTTTTCTTTAAACCATCTAACGTCTAGATTTTGCTTCTCCGCATATGTCATAACTATATCGTAGGCTTCGTAGTAACCTTGTGCTAAAAATTCTCGAAGTGATATTTTAATATTATTCCCTCTGAAAACTGAAAATGAGACAAGCCATTTTTCGTAAGGTATGATATTTTTTTCTTCCATAGCTGAGACAATTTTCCTCCCTATCTGCTCATGATCATTCAATTAATAAAAAGTGGTGTTAGTTTCAAATATATGTTTATTTGGGAATCAAGTTATTCAGTTTTTGAGGAATATACGAGTAAAAATGATAGTCTTATGCCAACCGTTGAGAGGTTTATAAAATGCCAGTTCATAATAATTTTCAAATGGAAAAAACCTGTGCATATTGCGGTAGAATCTTTGAGGGTGATAGTTGGCCCCACATAGAGGGAAACTCAACTCTAGGCGTTATAAAAATAGAAAATTTTTGCTGTGATGAACACAGAATTTTATTTCTAGAATCTACATAAGCAATTGTTATTTAATTTCCAAACATCTGACCGAGATTGTTGCGCAAACTGCCCAGATATCCCTTTCTACTCTCTTTCTTTTTGACATGTTCAAAACACTTATTACATAAAGATCTTAGATTGGAAGGTCTGTTGTCCTTCAGTGAACCGTTAATGTGTTCAAAAAAGGGACCATTGCTTCCTTTAAATTTAACAGAACATTTTTGACATCTATTATGCGAACGTTCTAGTACTGTTTGTCGTATGCTTAGTGTTAAGTTTTCATACTTCTTCTTATCTACAGTTCCACTTTCTCCAGTTCCAAAAAAAGACAATAATTAGTATACAATAAGGCCAAAAATAACTTTTGCTATCCCAATCATTGTAATCTATTTCAAGAGGTGTGAATTCAGTTGGTCAAAATAGTCAAAATACGACTCTTGTACCCACAAAAGGAGTGAATTTGTCCTGGTAAATGAGGGAGATAATGCAATTTTATTTTTAAAAAATTTTACAAAAAAAGTCAAACTAAATGGCGAATTAAAAGATCTTGAATCTAATTCGATGCAGTTAATCAGAAATTGGTATGAAGAGTATCAACAGTTCTAGAAGGGCGTGGCTAATACGAATGGGACATCAAACCTTTCTAAATGGCATACTGATCCCGGCATACAGACCACACCGTACACAATTATATTATTACATTCCACTTTAGTACCGCTAATTTCTGAATTATTTTTACACTTGTTAATTTGCTGCTTTTCATTATTTACTTGTACGTTATTATCGTCCTCTGCCCTAGCTTGTGGCATTCCGCTTAATACTGTAGTGGACACTAGTGTTACTGTAAGCGCAAATACTAAAATAATTGTCATACTTGCAATATTCATTGACTTGATCTTTTATACATAATATATTAGAGGTGCGTTACAACAATTACTAAGAAAAGATCAGGATCTTGTTGCGAAATTTGTTTGTGTAATTTTATCTATAACACTAATTAAAGAGTTAAGAACAAACGCTAAGACAATCACATGCTGGAAATACCAAAGATGGACCGAGTGGGATTTGAACCCACGACCACCTACGTATCCTCTGTAAATGTGACACTATTACATTTACATGCAAGGCAGGTATTCTACCAGGCTAAACTATCGGCCCAACAAACAAAATATTTTTTTGCTTGATAATTTAAGTGCTTTTAATCAAATATGAATGAAATAATACATTTGATATCACAATTTTTAGTTCCATGATTCCAGTATAAACGCTATATGCAGATAATTATTACACCAGGAGATCAGATTTTGTTTCTGTGAACTAGAACGTGAATTATAAAATCGGATACATTATCTTATCCAATCTTAACTTATTCACCTGAAAAATATAAAAATGGATTAATAAAACTCGATCATAGAATAGAATTTAAATCTATTTTTTATGAGGAATAGGTATTTAAAAAAATAATGCTAGATTGTTTAAAATTTCGAGTTCACCGTTAGGCCATTGGATATTTAAACCAGAAAGTGACATATGCGTACTGATTACTTTGAATTCGGTACTGTATACACTCGGTACTGTATTCAATATATCAATTAATCCAGAACTCTGTATCGCATGATTAAAATAATAATGGAGCATTAGATTCAGGAGAAGATCTGATATCTGGAGCAGAATCACGATGAAATTTCGTGTTTTCATAAATCATTTGAGTTTGACGAATAGTTTCCAGCCTGAATAATGAAATAGAATATACCGATTTTTCCACAGGTGACGATGTTCTTGATTAAAATGCACTAGACCAGAAATGAGGACATTCGCTATAGGGCGTTGATCGAAATACTTTTAGCACATATCGAAATTAGTTGAGTTATGTCCGCTCTGTTGAAAGATCGCGTCTGGGTAATGCTTTCAGAGGTGGCAAAAAGAGGGGTTTATCCATTACATGGATCTAGATTAGGAATTTTCAGAATCCCGGTTGAAATTACAAGTAAATCTGATATTAGCTCTATAATTAATAGTCTAAAAAGCTCAGGGTTCAAAGTTGATTCATACGCTGATCGCATCTATGTCACAGACAGATGGACCGAAAACGGTATTGATGCAATAACTCAGCAAGATGTCGAAGCAAATCTAGAGATAACAGTTGAAATTGTGACAGGTGATGTTGTAGATATTATTTACCAAATCAAGCCTTTGGAATTTTTTGGGGACCACTATTGGATAAAAAATTACAGACAAAAAACAGATACTAATGCAAAAGTAATTATTGACACGATAATTTGGAACTCTAAAATAGGCGATAAACTGATTGAACATTACAAAAAGTCACAAAAATTATCACCAGATGATGCATTAAAAAAATTGGACGAAATGACCCCGCTGAGAAAGAAACCAATATCTCGCGACGCCTCTCTTGCACAAGATGTAAAAACTCCAGACAAGGATGCTTCCAAACCTGAATTTCAGTCAAGTCCGCCTGCGGTTACAACGCCCACTCAGACACCACCAGCAATGACGGACGGAAATACGAGCATCTCACTTGTTGGAACAGGAAATTCATATTCGAAGATAGAAGGTCCTATAGACCCTGATTTTAAATCAAAACGCCAAGTAACGGGAGCCTTTCAGGGGATAAAGGTATGGGGACCAGTTGATCCTCCAGGACAGCTTGGGATTTGGGGAACAGAGGTTACAGTGGATTTTGATATTTGTGTCGCTGACGGTGCTTGTATTGAAGCATGTCCTGTAAATGTTTATGAGTGGCTAGATACCCCAGGACATCCTGCTTCGGAGAAAAAACCATTCATGATTAGAGAAAAAGATTGCATTTTCTGCATGGCTTGCGAAAATGTTTGTCCTCCTCAATGTGTAAAGATATTCCAGAAAAGCTAGTTGGATACTTAGGCTTGCAGTGAACCTATAAATATTTACTTGTACATTTTTACAATGGGTAGTGATAGAAGATAATATCAGAATTTAGCGTGTTCTTGTACTATGTTTTAATGGCAATAGCTTGGGTAATGACAGTTTACACTTTGAATTTTAATTATCTGAGTTATATGTCAATTAAGAATTCAGAAAATTTTAAAATTAAAAAGAAAATGAAACTTTCAGTTAAGACATTCCCACTAGTAACAATTCAGTTGCCAATTTATAATGAAAGATATGTGGCAGGTCGTCTAATTCAAGCAATCTGTAGCATGGATTTTCCGAAAGATCGTATGGAAATACAGGTCCTTGATGATTCGGATGACGAAACCGCAGATATCGTTGAAACTTTAGTTGCTGACTATAAAAAATTAGGATTCAACATAACTGCTTATCATAGGCTAAACAGATCTGGATACAAAGCTGGTGCACTCAAAGAAGGATTAAAATTTGCCAAAGGAGAATTTATTGCTATATTTGATGCAGATTTTATTCCCGCGAGCGATTTTTTAAGAAAAGCACTTGGTTATTTTGATGATTCCAGGATTGGACTAGTTCAGGGAAGGTGGGGCCATCTTAACGAAATGTATTCAATTTTGACAAAAGCACAAGCTGTGTCTTTGGACTTTCATTTTTTTATAGAACAAAAGGCAAAGAGTCTAACACACCTTTTTATGAATTTTAATGGAACTGCTGGTGTCTGGAGGACGTTATGTATAAAAGATGCAGGAGGGTGGCATACTAGCACACTCGTCGAAGATTTAGATTTGAGTTTCCGTGCCCAGATGAAAGGTTGGAAGTGTATCTTTGATGAGGATCTGGTGGTAAATGCGGAACTGCCAGTTCAAATGAATGCCGCAAAACGTCAGCAATTCAGGTGGGCAAAAGGCTCAATACAAGTAGCCAAGAAACTTTTGATAATCCTACTATCTCACAGAAAACTCCCGATAGATACTAAGATCCAGATATTCATTCAACTGACAAAGCATATTATTAATCCTTTATTTCTAATACAATTCCTCATATTTCCCATATTGCTGTTGGTGAACTATCAGATATATGATACTGCTTGGGCCCCAGCGATTGGTATCGTTATATATCTTCTACTAGGTCCAGCTACGTATTTATTTATGATTAGAAAAATTTGGCGGGAGAACTGGAGGACAAAAGCACTTCATTATTTGTTTATGATATTTTATGCAACTGGCATTTCGATTAACAATTCTGTTGCAATATTTGACGCCATGCTGGGTAGAAGTAATGAGTTCTTAAGAACGCCTAAATTTGGGATAATGGAAAAACATCAAGACTGGAGTGGCAACAAATATGCACTTCCGTTTACAAAAACCACTCTATTAGAGATGTTTTTTGGCGCTTATGGGTGCATGACAATAGCTATATCTTTGTTATCTGGAAATCCCATATTTGTTCCGCTAATTGCGTTACAAACAATTGGATTTATTTACGTCGCATACCTTAGTATAGTCCAATCCAGAAACAATAAAAATAATGCTGGTCTGTATTTAGGACCATCATCAAAATATAGTATACAAGATGTAAGGGCAAACGATCCTCTTGCTTGATATGTTTAGGAAATAAGCGTGGATAGTATGTCCAGATGATGTATCAGATAACGCCTGCTTCCCTCAATTTGTTTGGTAAATAGGTGTCTGCTAAATACTTAAATCCATATTTGAAGAAAGCGTCCAATTCGCATTTTTCTTTATGTTCCAAAAATAGGTTCAATTCACGCTTCCATCGTTTATCCTGAAGCCATGGTTTTTTCTTCATATCATTAGCTCTGTTTAGATCCTCTTGAGTAGCAACAAGCCTAGCAACCTTCGGTATATTGTATTCGTCAATATCAGAAAACATCATCCCTAGAACCTTTGAGTTTGGTGTTACCAATCTATCACTGTCGTAACTTAGAGATTCACTCCCTATTTTGTATCTTAATGCAATCCCCAGCCCCCAAGGATCAGCATCAGCAAATATGACTACAGGCTTCTTCCACTTTTCATTTAGCATCTTAACCATCATTCTGGTAGCTCGATCTGGCTCCCCCGACCCGGTTAGCAAGATCGCGTTATATTTTTGTATAAAACCCGATTTTCTAATATTGTTCAGTACTGTGTCTTTCTCGACGACCATTACAAAATCTGCCTTCACATTCACAATTTCAAGATCTCGAATATTTGTGGGAATCAGTTGGGAAGTTGCTCTGCTTCCAAGATTACAATCAATTAGATCACCTCCCACACTAAGAGTGATGGGCCCTGAAATCATACCTTTAGGTTTGGAAGTAACAGCAAATTCTTCCCTGGGAACATTTGTCAAGAGCTCAATTGCTTTTATTGCATCATCAGAATCATCTTGACCACTCCAGAATTTTTGCTGATTTTTTTCATCCCCGACTGTACTTAGGGTAGCATAGTACATCCCTCTTATTGTACTTTCCATTTCTTCGTCTAACAATTTTCTAATAGCATTTGCCATGACTAAATATTGTGCAAATGTTGGTATCTTCTTTGAGCTATTTGGACCAATCTGAACTGTTTTGTTACCTATAGTAAGCATTCTCTTCTCATCTGACCAGACAGTGTTATCATAGCCAACTTTTGGAATTTCAAGACTTGGCATAATGCCCTCAACAAGAACATCGTCTCCAACATTTTTCATTATTTTCCTGATTTTGTTAATTATTTCTTGATGTCGTTTATCTTTAGGAGACATGATAATCTAAATTTTATTTTTTAGTAACTTTGCGAGGCACTTCGACTTTGGTTAGTTTAATTTTATTACTCGATTTTAGGATGTTAGTTCTGGTATCAAATTTGCTTAGTTTATTTCCATCTTCTCCATTGCTTACTAAAGTCTTCTTGATTTTTTCTTCATTTTTATTTTGATCTGAATTAAGAAAAATCTGTTTAGTAATGTTTGTAAATTCACCACTAACGTATTTTTCTGCCAAATTTTGAAATGCATTTGATAGCCTTTTTGAATCAATTTTTATTGATTCAGATATTGCATTAACTATGAATGGAATATAGTGCTTGTAAAGTCTTATCTTATTTTCATCCTCCTTTAACTTTAATTCTCTTCTAATCTGAGCACTCACTTTTCTATAAAGATCTGATAAACATGATTTCATGTATTTTTTCAGATCACCTTCTGATGCTATGCTCTCTTTTCCTGCGGTTTTATACGGGATTTTCGTCGAACAAATATGAAAGAAAATGTGGATTGGAAGATATTCTACTGTTCTATCAGATTTTGTTTCTACATGAGAATATTGTTCTTTAACCTCTTTTTTTGAAATTCCCATCTTATTTATACCTACTTCAGAAATCACTTCTCGTGCAACATCAGAACCCTCATCATACAGAAGGGGAATTTTATTTGCAAATCTAAAGAGTTTGAATGATTGAATTTCTCCCCCGTATGCAATTCCACATTCTACAATTGTCGGTCTATTAGTCACAACGCATATTCTTGAAGAATAGGCAGTTAGTGCAGGTTTTAATATCTTGGCAGATAACTGTGTTTGAGTTCCGGAATTAGCCGTTTCCTTATTTAGAATAATTGAATATTCTGATGTCATTCCAACCGTAAGAATCTTTTCTCCTATTGGGCTCAAATGGTCGGTGTTTGGAGATTGAAACTTTGTATGTTTGCAAATATTTACTACTCTAATCAATTCGTGTTCATCATATTTATCTGCTGGTTTTACCGGCAATCCAGCTTTTGATATAATTTCCTTAGCCTTATCATTGGACATTTTTTGAAATGAATTGGAAAGGATTCCTTGCAATGTTGTCTTTTGATTCATAAAATTCAAAATAGCTTTCTTTAGAGTTTTTAGATCCATATCAGAAGGATGTGGTAGTACCTCCCTCGAAGGGTTTGGCATAATCTCTGTTCTTCTTTTGAACGTTACCTTTCCGTCATCTGTTTCAAAGGTAATTCTAGCATATGGATTTACAATGCTTGTTTGACTAATATAGTCATAGATTTTATTTTTTGTTACAGGCGATAATTTTGCGCGTAGTACAGCTTCAACTTTAAAACCAGTTTCATACTCTAATTGTGATTCATCATTCTTAACATTCTTTTTAAAGAGAGTGATCGGTTTATTTGTTCCAATATCCGTTCTGAGATCAAAATAGTATTCTGATTCTTCTTCTGATTTGGACCATACCCTTAGAGGATGATCCGTATCTTTGGTCGAAAAGGCGGCTATCATTTTTAAACCAACTCCAAATAACCCTCTTTGTTGCTTTTCCACATATTTTCCGGAAGTTAAGAATGAACAAACTGCAACAGGAACTTTTTCTGATGGTATTCCAACGCCATTATCTTTACAAGATATAGTCCATAAATCATTAAGCGGATCTAGCTGCTTTAATCTTAAATGAATAACTGGTAATATATGATTTATTTCGCAGGAATCTAATGAATTTTCAATCAACTCTCTCACTGACATATAGAGAATTCGTTCACCAGTAAAACCCGCCAGAGCAGAATTATCAACAAAAAATTCTGATTCTGCCTTTTTATCGTAACGTATTTTTGTTATTTGTTTTTGAGGGATTTGTAAATTATTTTTTACTTGTTTCGTTCCTTTCTCTAAGACTTCAGTTGTAACTTTAGATGTCAATTGGTCCAAGTTTGTATGTTACTAAATTTAACTTTTTATCAAAAATATGTAGATTGTTCTGAATATCGATAAAATGTACTCATACTGATGAACCATATGGCGTTGTATCTTTTTTTAATTTTATTAAATTGTGAGAGCTAAATTGTAACAAAAGTCTGTTTTTACCCTTAAGAACTACTATAAAATCAGAACCGGTGCCAACTAT
>JAJPIN010000017.1 GCA_021324715.1 Nitrososphaeria archaeon | reverse complement strand
GCCTTCATAGCAGCATTTTTTAAATCGTCGATAAATTCCTTCTGTACTGCCACATCATTTCTGGTACCAAGTCTAGTAAGGTGTCCTCCAACGAATTTATTAAAATCATATCTATCTAAAGCAATGTCGTGGGCCTTGATGAAGCCAGTAACATTCTTTGCAATTGCCAAGTACGGAAAAGGTACCCATCCGGGAAACACTATATCAACTAACATTAGCACTTTTTGCTTTGGGGCATAAATGAAGATGTTCCCCGGAAGATGATTAGAACCATAGTAATCCAACTTTAGTGTCTGGTTACCTATGCTTAGATTATAATTCTTTGTAAAGGTTATAGTTGGTACAGGTGGAACCATAGTCACATTTTTGGCTACAGCCCTGGCATTCTGTAATTCTCGAGCAGTCTCTTCCTGAGCTATGATAGTAACGTTCTTTGGGAAAATCCCCGCAGCGCCTATATGATCAATATGAGCGTGACTATAAATGACATAGTTGACTGGTTTGTTAGTTACTTCAGCAATCGCTTTAAGATACTTTTGTCCCAAAGAAGGAGGAGCATCAATTGCTACAACTCCCTTATCAGTCACCATGAACATGGTATTATAGGAACCATCCATAACCGAATACAAACTGTCACCGACTTTTTCTACAAGATATCCTTTAGTAGGAATGGAAGGACCCTTAGCCACCTCTGGCACCGCCGTAGCCCCAGTGCTCTCTGTAATATTGGTATTTGATTCATTTATTTTTGAAACAATAAATTTTATATATCCATCCTCATCAAATGCAGAGGCGTTCTTAAGATGAGAAGATGCTATTAATGATGACAGGGCTAGAACTGCCATTGTAATTCCAATCAATAGAACATAACTTCTCGGTGATGCAGTTATCATTGAAACAATTTGATATACTTGTCTTATATAAACAATGTCAACGGACTCTTACTTATGCAATATCATTGATTTTCGACCCAATCCCATCATATGGGTTCCACATTTGGGATTCAAATCTGAGATTTGTCTCTACCTTAATAAAATCCAATGACATATACCACAGCATGGATTTAAAAATTAGTTCTTGTCTTACGGCCGCAATTCTAATAATAGTACCAATCATTATTGCCGAAGGTCTTAATCTAGCCTTTGCACAGGAAGCGAAAAAAGAAAGCGGCATGATGAATAATATGAGTATTGATAGTAGTGGAAATTCTCAAATTATCACATCTGTTACTGAATGGACTGGAATAGGTGCTCTAACTATTACTACAGGAGTTTTATTGCTACTTGGAAATAATATAATACCAACGAAAAAAGCTAACAACAGGAATACTCATAGAATTATGGAAACAAAAGTATCAATCTTTACTTTAATAGGGATCTTATCGATATCTGTTGGTATAATTCACATATTATTAGTCAATGAACACATGACAGAGTCATACGTTTGGGGGATTGCCTTCTTAGCAATGGGAGTTCCTCAGTTAGGATATGGTATTGTGATGATCTTTGCAGAAAGGTTAGGGACAAATACTAGAAAGGTCCTTTACAAAATGGGTATAGCTGCAAATGCGCTATTTGTAACTATGTTTATCTATGTAAGATTATTTGTGCCGCCATTTTCTCCCGAGGCAACCCCTGTAAGGGAATTAGAGCCTAATGGAATTCTGACAGTTGTGATTGAATTATTCATCATTGCATTATTGGCTTACCTCGCAAAAGAGAAAAAACAAGAAAAAATTACTCAATTCATGAGAACCAGAAAATTACTAGATTATTTTATTTAATTGGAGGGTGGATACAAGGAGCACATCGCCGTTAGAGAATAAACAAAAGACAAGCGCAGTGGTAATTGATGAAATCTACTAACGATATAGAAAACTTTTGTTAGAGGGGAATCTGAATTATTATTTAGAGTAATATCGTCTCAATTCTTTAGCTTTTGGTTTTAAATATTATTTCCCAGATTCCGTTTGAAAATGATGGCTTCCAGAAAATGGTATCAATGTTATCAGGATGATTAAAGATTCCACAGTATTCTGCTCTTTCACCCATTTCTATTATTACTAGTTTGACTGGATACACATTTATCGATATGTTTTCTTTAGACACTCTGGGAAGCCCGGTCATAATTCTAATTTCTTACTCCGTCACTATCGCTTCACCTAACAGCTCCCTTTCTGAGGAAAAACTTGGCCATAAGTGATCTATGCTTTCTGTCTGGCCATAAGCGTCATTTCCAAATTCTTTTACGCTAGATTTGCGGTCTGTATCTTTGTTAGATAACGTATAGCCTCAATCCAAGATAACCTGGTAGCTTTTTTCTAAGTTTTTGTTAGCCTCTTTGGACTCTTCCTTGAGCTACTCTATGATTTGAGCTAGCATCCATATTATATTATAATATCTAATGTGGGAATCTCCATCAACTAGGATTTTACACCAATCATTTGGCTGTTCTCTCACTCTAGTATATCTACAATATAGTATTTATGATTTGGAGGAAAAGTGCTCTATAGTTTGCTGAAATTAGCCAACTTTTCAAAGATTGGAAGATATTAATTCCATTTTAGAATTTTTCATTTTGGAGCCGAATTGTTAACAATAAGCATCCCGACGGGCCCGGTTTGACAACGATGCATATACATTTTGCTACCAAAAAGGGACGGTCAGCCCTAGACTAGTAGATAGTCCTAATATTATTAGGGCAATTCCAAAGAACCTTGCAATCCATATTCCTTTCCTCCACATTTTTTCTCCAAAAATTATTGCCGCAAACAAACT
>JAJPIN010000021.1 GCA_021324715.1 Nitrososphaeria archaeon | reverse complement strand
TTTGTTTTCCATTAGTAGTTTACATGACCTCATTTATTTCTACCAGCTCCAAATAAACTCAGAATACCACTTACCATCATTCCAAGTGTATATGAAGATTCATATTCTTGTAAAAATGGAATGAAATGCGCAGTTAGCAGTGCTCCTAATGCAACCATCGCTCCATATTCAGTTACCTTTTTTAGGATAGTTCGTTCCTTGTTAAACGGAGCAAGAAGCATGCCCAATATCCATACACCGAATAGCCAAAACATTACTTTCGAAGCAATAATTGAAGGAGCAGAAAAAGACGCCCCAAAATACATTGCTGTAACTATAAAGTCCCCCATCATTAGATGCGGAAATATTGAATCGAATGATTTGAGCTTTGTAATGTAATATCCAAAAAAAGCTCCAATAAGTGCAACAGCTGCTATACTGGCAGCTACAAATGGAACATTATTAATACAATGGAAAAATAGGACATAGGGATTAATACTTCCACAAAAGACATAACTGGAAACTATAGCCATCAGAAATGATTTTACTACTACACTAGCTAAAATAAGCAGAGTTTTGTGAGACCGATCTAATTTATCCAAAGTAAAGTATTCCCCGTTTCATCGGACTTGATTATATAACTTATGCTCATCCATCTACTGTTTTGAAAACTTTCCATATTTGAAATATTAATCCAAGTGCTTGAACCTATTTCAAATAGAAAATCGAGCAACTTTGCAGATACAGTCATTCTTCACATAATTTGTTTTAAATAGTGAGTAATTAAGTTTAGTGAGATTTTCAGTTTGAATAAGACTCCATAATGGGGGCCTTAATATCGTGTCCTTCAATCAGTGTTATTTCGGGTGAAGATTTTAAACTGAATAAGTCTAAACGCAACAAACAAAAAACGGGATTTAATTTATACTGTAGCTATTTGTAAATTAAGGTATTATTCCAGGTCATTTCTGAGTTAATGCCTGCACTGTGGGATCAACTCTCTCTGCTTCCGACATGCTGAAGCAGTGGGTTGGAATGAATACCCCTGCACCCCCAAGTTTATTTTCCCACTTTGGTAATAGCAGTTGCGTGCATTTTTCATTTACTGCATCAATATATTTGGAATAAATAAACCATGGATTATCAAAATGTCCGACTTGTTGTGCGACTTTGCTAAAAATAACTTCTTGGTTCGCCTTCATAGCAGCATTTTTTAAATCCTCGATAAATCCCTTCTGTACTGCCACATCATTTCTGGTACCCAGTCTAGTAAGGTGTCCCCCAACGAATTTATCAAAATCATATTTATCTAAAGCAATGTCGTGGGCCTTGATGAAGCCAGTAACATTCTTTGCTATTGCCAGGTATGGAAAAGGTACCCATCCGGGAAACACTATATCCACTAACATTAGCACCTTTTGCTTGGGAGCATAAATGAAGATGTTCCCGGGAAGATGATTAGAACCATAGTAATCCAACTTTAGTGTCTGATTACCTATAGTTAGATTATAATTCTTTGTAAAGGTTATCGTCGGTACAGGTGGAACCATAGTCACATTTTTGGCTACAGCCTTGGCATTCTGTAATTCTCGAGCAGTCTCTTCTTGAGCTATGATAGTAACGTTCTTTGGGAATATCCCCGCAGCGCCTATATGATCAATATGAGCGTGACTATAAATAACATAGTTGACTGGTTTGTTAGTTACTTCAGCAATCGCTTTAAGATACTTTTGTCCCAAAGAAGGAGGAGCATCAATTGCTACAACTCCCTTATCTGTCACCATGAACATGGTATTGTAGGAACCATCCATGACCGAATACAAACTGTCACCCAGTTTTTCTACAAGATATCCTTTAGTAGGAATGGAAGGACCCTTGGCCGAATCTGGTACCGCTGTAGCCCCAGTGCTCTCGGTAATATTGGTTTTTGATTCATTTACTTTTGAAACAATAAATTTTATATATCCATCCTCATCAAATGCAGAGACTTTCTTAAGATGAGAAGATGCTATTAACGATGACAGGGCTAGAACTGCCATTGTTATTCCAATCAATAGTACATAACTTCTCGGTGGTGCAGTTATCATTAAAACAACTTGATATACCTGTCTTATATAAACAATCTCAACGGACTCTTATTCAATAACTTTGATTTTCGACCCAATCCCATCATATGGGTTCCACATTTGGGATTCAAATCTGAGACTTGTCTCTACCTTAATAAAATCCAGAGACCTATACCACAGTATGGATTTGAATATTAGTTTTTGTCTTACGACCACAATTCTAATGATAGTACCACTCATTATTGCAGCAGGTCTTAATGTAGCCTTTGCACAGGAACCGAAAAAAGAAAACGGCATGATGAATAATATGAGTATTGATAGTAGTGGAAATTCTCAAATTATTACATCTTTTACTGAATGGATTGGAATAGGTGCTTTAACTATTCTTACAGGGGTATTATTGCTATTTGGAAATAATATAATGCCAACGAAAAATGCTAACACCAGGAATACTCATAGAATTATGGAAAAAAATTATCTATCTTTACTTTAATAGGGATCTTAACAATATCTGTTGGTATAATTCACATATTATTAGTCAATGAACACGTGACAGAGTCATATGTTTGGGGATTGCCTTCTTAGCAATGGAGGTTTCCCAATTAGGATACGGTATGGTGATGATCTTTGCAGATAGGTTAGGGACAAACACTAGAAAGGTCCTATACAAAATGGGTATAGCTTCAAATGTGCAATCAATTGGCTGTTCTCTCACTCTATAATCTTTATGACTTGGAGGAAAAATTGTTCTATAGTTTGTTGAAATTAGCCAACATTTCAAAGATTGGAAGATATTAATTCCATTTTAGAAATTTTCATTTTGGAGTCGAATTGTTAATAATAATCATTTCGACGGGCCTAATTTGACAACGATGAATAAACATTTTGCTACCAAAAAGGGACAATCAGCCCCAGACTAGTAGATAGTCCTAATATTATTAGGGCAATTCCAAAGAACCTTGCAATCCATATTCCTTTCCTCCACATTTTTTCTCCAAAAATTATTGCCGCAAACAAACT
>JAJPIN010000203.1 GCA_021324715.1 Nitrososphaeria archaeon | reverse complement strand
TTTGATTTTACCATAACATGTTATCAAATAGTCATCTTTAACATGGAATACGATTGAATGTCCCCCAAAACTGTATTTGGCGACTGAGGTTAAGTCAGTAAATTCTTCCCATTGATATTTAGCCATTTTATAAATTTCCGATAATCGGGACAATATCTTTCCAACAAATTCCAGAAATTATATGAATGTCCTTCCGTCTTAAAATGGCACAATTCATGTATAATTATATAATCAATAATCTCTGGGGGTGCTTTTATTAAATTTATATTTAAATTAATTTCATTATTTTTTGTTATGCTCGCCCATCTATTTATTAAATTTTTTATTACTACCTTGTTCGGTTTTACACCTATCACTTTACTCAATATATGAACTTTTTCTTTAAAAATAATGTTTGCTTTATGGTAAATCCACTTTTCATATAACTTCTTTATTTCACCCTTAGACTCTTGACTCCACTGTATACTTGATTGAATGTTAAATAAAAATACTTCGTTCTTATGTATCATCGAATTTTTTTCTTCCTTATCGTTGTTCTCTTTTTGAGAATCCAGAATTTTAACTTGAATTTTGTAATTTTTTCCTAAATAGGGTAAAGTTGAATCTTTGGTATAAACAGGCTGTGGAATTTCAATTTTCTTTTCGCTATCTGAGATTTCCTTTTGTTTCATTAAAATCCAACTAATTTTTTCCCTCATCAACGATTCTATTTCTGCATGAGGTTTAGAATACGGCACTCTAACCACAATTTCATCTGAATCAACAATAATTTCGCTGGTCTTTCTCCTCCATATTCTGAATACAAAATATTCTACTCTCTTTTTTCCGTGAACGTATTCATGCTTCGAAACATCTTTCGAATTTTTTGAAAAAAGTTTTACTAATGATGAATTTTGATTTGAAACTGAAGTCATTTTTTATCACCTATTTTTTTAGTTTAGGTCTCTGTGCTAACTCAATTATCTGTTCGATAATTTCATCAATATATTTTTCAATTTTTTTGTTGCCCGTTTCATTCAAGATATCATATATAGTTGATTCTGAAGTTTCCTCGTGAGATCCTTTTCTACGTTGAACGCCGCCTTCTACTAGAATTAGGTTAAGATTTTTCTTCAACTACAATTTTTGTTATGAACATGTAGCTAATAAAGTAGTATCTATCATTTCACCATATCCACATCCTGAAATGACAGATATTACATGATAATGACAGTCTTATCCCATGATACTCATTTACTAGTGGTTGGTAGTCTTATTATCTAATTCCTGTTAAGAACAGGTCGGTGAGGAAGGAAAATCTGCTGTTTCTCCATTGGTAGCTCTAAAATTTAACGTGGTTGATGGTCCGCCAGCAGGAAAAGAAGCACATTGTCCTATTATTTTAATTGGTATGGAGGTCACGCTACCCAAACTGCCACAGATATCATCACTAGTTTCTTTACCGGTGAGTACAAAATAGCCTGAGAGTGATAATTTCCCGCCACTAATAATACCAGATTTAAACACATCACCTGAAGCGCTATGTGCTGAAATATCCCAGTCACCCGTTATCGTTGATGGAGTAAATCTAGCTTCAAAAGCGATAGCTGCTTGATGTTTCTCTCCCGAAGGACAAATTAGAATAGTTAGCCCACTGCCCGGTTCTACAACTGATGTATAAGCCTTGGCTTCATGTAGGTAACCAACGAATAGCACAGAAATTGACAGTAACAATAACATCATTCTTCTAAAATTGATATCTTTTACCATTACAGCTATCCTCATAATATCAGCTATTAAAATTTTGTTTCAATTAGAAATAAATCTTGAGAGGACGCCATCGAAATAAAAAAGGAACTCCCGGTTTTGCCTGGAATTGTTATTAACACTGTAAGTTTCGAATCCACTTGTTTTTATCTTACAATTTTTTAATAGTTGGAGATTGTACCAGACGCGGTAACTCTGGGTAATCGCTCGTACCTTGGGTTGATTCACTGCCTGAGGATGGAATACTGTTAGTCACCTTAAAAGATTTAACCATCTTCTCTGCAACTGGAAGAAAAATTACTGGGTAGAGGATTGATTAAGACAGCGTAAATTACGTTTCATTTATTATTACAATTAAGTCATTTTTCATACTTTGATTATTACCGTATAATGGAAAGGCTATAATGATATTCGGGTTCGGTGGGAACCATGTGGAATTCCAGACTAGTCCAATTATCGACGATCCCACTTGAAAATCCCCCCGCCAGCAAGAACATATTTATGCATTAGATTTGGACTAATTGTTATGAAAACATTATCATGTAGAGAAGCGGTATTTGATTGCGACTATGTCGTAAAAGGAGAAACTGAAGAAGAGATATTCAAAAATGGAGCACAGCATGCTATGAAAGAGCATGGAATGAAAGAGGAAGACATAACTCCAGAATTCAAGGATAAACTTAGAGGATTAATTAAGACAGCGTAAATTACGTTTCATTTATTTACAATTCAATCATTTTTCATACTTTGATTAATACTGTTGGAAAGGCAATAATCATATTCGGGTTCGGCGGGAATCATGTGGAAATCCACACGAGTTTAGAAACAACGATGGACCTGCATTATTACACTTGAACTATCTTGTCAATAATCGAAGAGGGAACTGATATTTTCTGCCCCACAATAGAAACAATTTCACTCCATACTACGTCCCTCACGCCATCCATTGCTTTTTATCTCTTCGAGAAGATTTAGTAAGACAGAATTATCTTTGACAATTGTCTCTACTCTCAAATCAATAGTATGTTCTCCTATGCTCTTTCCAACATATGTTACATCATTTAGGTCCATTAAGTTACTTGCTACTTGGTTTACCTTACCTTGCAATATCGAAATAAAGAAATCAACTCTCCTCCATCCGAACATTTCTATATGTAAGACGTAGTGAACTTTCAAAAAATCCTTTTCAAGTCTTTTTCGTCTACGTCTAACTGTAGTGACAGGAATTCACATTTTCTCCGCTATGCTAACGATAGACTTCATTTCCCCATTAGGTGACAGTAGAATTTTTAAGATTCTTCTGTCAATTCCAGATAAATCCCTGTGTGCGATATTTTTCCCAGGAGACATTTCTCAACGAATAATATTTAACATAAGATGCACAAAAGCATGACGATGTTTTTAAGTTCAATGATTGTATCAGATTCTAAAGAAAGACTAGTTATGCTCTACTGTATTTATCATCGTTGTCTGAGGTGCTTTCATAGAAGGCAAATTATCTCGTAAGGAATTTTCTGTTAACCTGTTACCATTTAAGAGATATTAAAACACTTTGATCGTGGTCCATGTGGTCTTGATTGCCTATTAATGCCAATAGTATGGAACCAATAGAAAATAATTTAGGATGACCTACTTAAATGTACGAAAACTTCAAATTACGCTTAAGAACTTGGGAAAGTGAAAAATAAATTGACAGAAGACCCCATAATTACTCAGTTAAGAGTTGCGGATGAGGAAATCCTTGCACAAATGGAGAAGACGGGAACGAATTTTGGAGAATATAATGCACTAGTGATGAAAAGACATAAACTTTACTTGAAATATGAGAAACGAGAAAAAAATGATACAACGAGATATCTAATAAGTACAACCAGGCAAAACATATTAACGCAAATCAAAGTTACAGTTTTAGAAGAAGAATTGGTAAAACTAACTATTCGTGTGGAGAACCTGGAAAAAAGACTTAACGGATAATATTAATAATTAAAAATAGCCCTATTTGATTAGGATAGGACTGGCAAAATCAAAGTCATGTAAGCCGTTTCTTATCAATGTAGTATCTGTACACGGAACATTATCCTCCATAAAAATTGACCACATAACCTCACACGTTCTGCACATAAATTCGCCTGGAGCAACATCTGGTTTTATTGTTCTTTTCATAATATTATGGAGCAGCCCGAAGTATATCAACCCTTTCCCTCCACGACCTTCTGGGACTAGAGCGATCCTCCCATGAGTGAGTATAAGTTATATTAATATTCGTAAAAATGATATAAAAAATTTGCTCTATATAATTTTCAAAAAAAATAAAACCTGATGGGCAACATAGTTTGGTGGGAACCATGTGGAAATTCACACGGTTGTTGAGGTTACCTCCCGAATAACAAATAGACGACGTATGCCGCAGTTCCAGTAATAATTCCTGTAATTAACGTACCTATTGTCCATTCTGCAGTTTTATCAACTATACTATCTCTCGTTTTCTCCCAAAAGCCTTTGTTAAACCCGCTATTATTATATAGCTTTTTTGAGTAGCGAGGAAAGTTGAATTTAGAAAAATTCCTTGCTTTCTAAAATTAGAACCTTCCTTTAATATCGAATTGGGATCGTAGTTTTTAATCTCTGGATCAAAACTGGCAAGTCTTATATCATGAGCAAATGTATGATACAATAACTTTGCCAGTAGATACTGCTGATGAAAGAAGGGATTTAGTTTTAGATCAAACATAGTTAGTTTTTTTTGCATGAGATTGAAAGTTGCAAGTGGTATCAAAAGCCTATACATAGTATTATCAAGATAATATCCTGAAGTCGAAAGCCACCCGCTATTTTCTTCTAGTTTTCCTTGTCTGGACGCTCTAGCTAATGCAATGACACGCCTCAACGCATTTTCAGCTAATTCATTAAATTGGAAGAGTAATGGTTCGTAAGCTTCATAGAGTTTTTTTCTTGCATCGTACTCATACTCTCTTCTAGCTGTTTCTTTATCCCTTTTAGTTGCCAATTTTGATTCTAGCTCACTTATCTTTTCAGAATGCTTGAGGTCCATCTCTTTCATCGCGATCTGGTATCGCTGGTCTGTTACTTGAAGTTGTTTGCTATTTTTATTTGCCAAGAGTATAGATATTATCGCTATAATCGCCGAGATAATTGCCGTCCCGTTCTCTTTCCTAGCCCACAAAATAAGATAGCAGAAGGATTTCTGCCGTGCGGATGGTCTTCTATCCAATCTTTAAGAAATGGCACTGAATTAAAAAGTGGTAATACTCTCGTGCCAGTTTTACCAGTGACAAGAAGTTCTGCATATTGGCGACTACCTGCCATCTTAAATAGAATATCTTTTATCTTTAACCTAAGGAGTTCATTTGGTCTGCAGCTAGTATCAACTGCCATGGCATGGTAACACCTATCCCTTTTGTTGACACAATACCTAAGAAATACAATATGATCTTCGTCTGTCCACAGATCCAAAGGTTGGTATGTCGATTTTTCCTTTCTTTTTATTGTTGGAATGTTGTCTATCACATGCGGCTTCTCTCGTTTTGATGGTTCTATCTCTGGATGATATAGCCACTTGAAGAACCTTAAGAATGCGATAGCTCTTTGATTGTAAGTGGAAATCCATCTGTGCGATTCGTCTAATGATTCGGATTTTCTCAGGCTGTCAAGATAAAGCAGAACGTCCTCTTTACCCATTTCGGTAAACGGTTTATTATTTAAAAATTCTGAGAGCATCTTTAGAGCAGTTATAACTCCTCGTCTATGATTGTCTGAAAGATTTGTCTCTATACGCATAGAAAGTATGTATCTTGCAATAATAACGGAGTTTTTTCTCGAGATTCTTTTCTTTAAATGATCCAGGTAATATGGTTCAAGCCCATCTGTAGCCAGTTCAATTTTTTGATCAAATAGCGAAGAATCCAGTTCTACATCGAGAAATTGGTTTTCTGTACTTACTTTGTTATTATTATATTCTAATCTAATGCTATTGCTATTAGATTTCATTACCATTTATTCTGATCTAGTAGCTAATAAAGTAGTATCTATCCCTACATGATATCTACATCATGTGGCTGGCTTTCGGTATATCCTGCAGGAGTAATCTTCACAAATTCTGCATTATGCTGCATTTCAGAAATATTTTTTGCACCACAATAGCTTAGACCTGATCTGATCCCACCAACAAATTGCTTAATTAAATCAGTAACACTTCCCTTATAGGGTACCATTGCCTCAACCCCTTCAGGTACGTAATCATTTGGATCTTCTCCATCTATAACCTGTGATCCCTCTTCTCTATACTTCCTGCCGAGAGACGCATAAAACGATGCCATCCCACGATACATCTTGAATTTTTTCCCATGTCTCACTATTGTTTTTCCAGGACTCTCATCAGTCCCCCCAAAAAGGCTGCCAATCATTACTGTCGACGCACCTGCCGCTAAAGCTTTAATAGCATCACCCGATGTTCTTATTCCACCGTCTGATATCACGGGAACGTTATACTCCTTTGCAACCTTAACACCGTCAACAACTGCAGTTAGTTGTGGGACTCCAGAACCAGTAATAACTCTAGTTATGCATATTGAACCAGATCCAACCCCAATTTTTACAGCATCAACTCCAGCTTTAATAAGGTCTCTTGCTCCTTGTCCAGTAGCAACGTTTCCTGCAATTAGTTCACAATTTGGAAATGCTTTTTTTATCATATGAATAGCATTAATTGCATTATCGCTATGACCATGAGCAATATCCACTACAATAATGTCTGTTCCTGCATTGAGCAATTCTTCAGTTCTGTCCAAGTAATCACCTTTCACTCCTACGGCCGCGCCAACCAATAACCTGCCTTTCTTATCCTTTGAAGCCAATGGAAATCGTTCCATTTTCATTATATCTTTACTAGTAATGAGTCCAACAACATTATTTAATTTATCAATTACGGGTAGCTTCTCAATTCGATTTTTATGTAGAATTTTTTTAGCTTCTTCGATGGAAGTTCCCTGTTTTGCCGTAACAAGATCCTTTGTCATAAGAGTACTGACCTTGCTATCTGAATCATATTGAAACATGATATCTCTATTGGTAATTATGCCTACTAATTTTTTTGAGTTATCATCCATTACCAACAATCCCGATACACCAAGTTCCTGCATTAATCTAGATGCCTCACTTGCAGATTTAGAAGGTGAAATGGTATAAGGTTGCTCTATAATTACTGATTCTGATCGTTTTACCCTTAAAATTTCATCGACCTGTTCTGCTATTGTCATAAATCTGTGTATGATTCCTATTCCTCCTTCTTTTGCAATAGAAATGGCCATATTAGATTCAGTCACCGTGTCCATATTTGCACTGATCAATGGAATATTTAGCAAAATATTTCTCGATAATTTTGTTTTCAAATCGGTTTGAGATCTAGAAATGATAGGAGACCGCTTTGGAATAAGGAGAACATCGTCAAAAGTTAAACCTTCTTTTACTTCCAATATGTCCTTGATTTTTATATTTGCGTTGGGATTATAAGCGTTTACCTGTAAAAGTTACCTTCATCTTCCTGGAAGATATTTTTCACCAGATTCAAGATGACATAGACGATGGAGGTTTAGAAAATCGATCGAGGAGTTCAATTGCAACTTTAGTTTCTTTAACATCATGAGTTC
Organism: Nitrososphaeria archaeon; assembly: GCA_021324715.1. Classification (GTDB taxonomy): domain Archaea; phylum Thermoproteota; class Nitrososphaeria; order Nitrososphaerales; family Nitrososphaeraceae; genus TA-21. The sequence goes on along the minus strand of JAJPIN010000203.1, from coordinate 5,138 downwards.
TAATAATATCAGTTCCATTTTGTAGACAAATAACTTGCGTAATAATTGATGGTATAAGGCGTTCTATTGCAGTCAATCCAAATAAATGACCGATAAAGGATTTTCTTGAGACTGAGATACATATCGGTTTTGAGAGGATTGATAGATTTTTTAGATTTGATATGATTCCTATGTCTCTTTCGTACCAATTTTCATGAGATATCTTAGTAAAAAACGGATTATTTCCTACCATCCGAAAAAAACCAATTAGAGGATCTATAATGAGTTTGTCTTCACTTATGCCACTTTGGGTTGCTAGTTGTATACTTTCTTGTAAAATGTCGATTGTTTCAGATATATTTCCTGACTTATAGGCAATCGATCTATTTCCATACGCTCCGATAATTACGGGTAGACCAGATGAACTAATTATAGTCTTCATTTTGCCATCGTATTTGAGACCCGTAACATCATTCACTAAATCTATCCCCATCTCGATTAAAGTCTTAGCTACGTCTGCTCGGCAGGTATCTATTGAAACAGGAATTCTACATACATTTTTTATGGCGTTTATTGCACTTCGTAATCTTTCGACCTCTTTGTCAATTGAAATTAGAGTATTAAGGTATGGGGCAGTAGACATTCCACCAATATCAATTATATCTGCGCCATCTTCCTCCATTTTTATTGCCCTGTCAGAAAGTAATTTCTCGCCTACTGAGATCGAATCTTTATAAAAGGACTCAGGGCTGACATTGATAATGCCCATTATTTTGGGTTTTCCGTTCCCAATTTCAAGATTTTTTACCCTAACAGTCAACAATCTCTACTACCTCTTACTAAGCTCACTAGTTCATAAAAGAGTTAAACAATATTAAATAAACTATAAACTTATTTATACAAACGAAGTTTTTGATCAATAGTTTTAATATAGGTTAAATTGCCATTTATTATGAGGACGTTGAATATTTCGCATTTAGACGCTTTGGAGAACCATGATGACAAGAACGCTTGACAAAACTCACACCGTGCTCTCATATGTTGAAGGCAGTCTTAAAAATGCAATAGTTATGAATGAAGATGTCCAAGAAAATGGGTTCATATTTTCACTTATTAATCCTCCTGTTCCATTAGGTGGAAACATTGTATCGCTTGATATTTATGTAGATGAGCTACCATTATCAAAAAAATCAATTCAGATTGCTACGTCTGACACAATAGTTAATGCATCAGCATTATCCGAAACAAGACCAATTCAATTCAAGCCATTTCAAAGTGCAAGGTTTTTGGTCATAGGTATGGAGTTGGATAACCAAAAGAAACACAAAATAACTATAATGAGTAAACTTGAAGGATTTGAGCAGATCATTATTCCGTTTACATTTGTGGATTACACAAGCAAAAAGAAAGAAAAGGTAATTATATCATCAAATTTGCCAGAGGAATCGGATACCCAAATCTACGGCGAGACTATGTTTATGAATTTTGCTTCGCCACTAGTTCTGTCGGGCAGGAAAGCTTACATAGTTTGTTCCTCTAATGGTGCACTTTCTGCAAATTGGACATGGATGGGAGCACGATATGACAACGGAGGATTATATGTACCCCCTGCTAGAGCGTTTGGAAGAATCATTGTAGAGATTTCCGTAGACGAGGGCGTTAGAAAAAGACTTCCAAACTTTGTCGTTTCATCGAGGCATGAGAATGGAAGCCTATGCACTCATCACGAAGTAGCAGGGATTCGTGTCAAAAGAACATTATTTGTTCCTATTGAGAATAAAGGTTTTGTCCAGATACTTAATTTTGATCTAGAAAAAATTGATGAGCTTAATACTCTAAATTCAAAAAAACAAGCAACTAAAAAAATCAGGGTGCATTTCCTAATAGATGGTAATATTACGAGTTATGGTTTAGCTGCAATTTCCCAGAGTAATTTTTCAAGATATTATAAATCAGAGAACTGTTTGCAGATTAGAACAATTGCAAAAAAAGGAGTTGCCCATTATTTTGGAACTATAGGTATTTCCCCGAAGAATTTGAAACCCTCAAAGATACTAACAGATTCTTTTGATAACGATTTGGAATTATCTTATGATATAGAACTTCAAGAAGGTTTAACGAAGGAAATAGCTTTAATTGGCGCTGGTGATTTCACAAGCGCACAAGATTGTCTCACCGAATACAAGAACATGAGAGACAATTACCAAGAACTCTACGAAAAAACAAAAAATCATCATAATAATATTTCAACATCTGGCTTTACAATACATCATGCCCCTTCTAGTTCAATTTCAAATGCAAAAATTGTAAAATTGGTTAAAGCGCTGAAAAAGGCAAAAACGGCTCTTGAGTACCTGAAGGCAAATTATGATAATCTTGGAGAGGGTATCTGTGCAGGACTTCCAAGGTTCCCTAATTATTGGGCGCGTGATACGGGCTGGTCATTGAGAGGATATTTGTCTATGGGTCAATATGATTTCTGCTTTCGCGTAATAGAGAATTTTTTGAAACGCCAGGCTAAACACAGTCACAACGGTGCGCTGAAAGGGGAATTGCCAATGGTAATTAGTGGAAGAACATTTCTTCACAATACAACTTACGGTTCTGCAGATTCAACCTTTTTGTTTCCTTGGGCCATTCGTGAGTATGTTAACGGTACTGGAAATTCCCAATACCTCTTCAAAAGATGGGACTCCATAGTTGATCTAGTTAATTCGGGATTTCTTAAAGATATTGACAATGATCAATTAATTGAACACGGTTTTTCCGGCACAGCAGAAAAATTGCCCATTCAGGATTCCACTTGGATGGATCATATCGATAGAAGAAAGAGCGCCAACGATGTACAAGCATTATTTTATGAAAGCTTGATTATAGGAAGTGAGTTAGCAAGGATAGTTGACGATAAAGAGCACGAGAAAACCTGGCTATCATCAGCCCAGAAGTTAAAAAGCAAGATTGATCGCGAGTATTGGGATCAAAAGCTCGGATTTTACTATGATACCATTCGTAAGGATTTGACCAAAGATGTCAGTATACGTCCAAATTCACTAGTAATTTTGCTTACTGAAGTTGTAAAAGATGAACAGAAAGCAAGATTAGTTTTAGATAGACTGGAAAAGGATGATATGACTACATCATGGGGAATAAGGTCTTTGAGCAGTGCGGATCCTAAATATCATCCTTCACTATATCACGATGGCGCCGTGTGGCCACTTGTTACTGGTTGGGCTGCAATCAGTGAAATAAAAAGCCAAAGGACCCAACATGCGCTGGAATATCTTTCAGTAATGGCTGACCGAATTATTTCTGAAAATGGGATGTACGCGGAAACTTATCGCGGTGATAGACCAGAACCCTTTAACTCTTGCATCCTCCAAGCTTGGTCAGTTGGCCTATATGTATATGCATTGCGTGAATTAATGCTGGGAATTAAACCAAACATGATTAATAATAATATCTGGTTGGAACCCAATTTACCTGATTCGTTGAAATCGGACCTTAACAACCTGAATTTTGATCATTTTATAAGTACGAGTGAAGGTCTCAATAAAATTAGCATTTCTGTCAGACCTGATAGAGATAGAATTACTATAACACCTGAACGAGATGATTTAAAATTACCCGATTTCTCGAGTAACACGTACTCCATAGACATTCAGAGAAACAAATAAGCCCTGCGATCATTTTTAACAGAATCAAATTATATCTTAAAATTAGACTTGTTGAATTCTTGATGAGTAGTTAGTTGATTCAAATAGACGAGGAAAAGATTTTTTCAACAATTAGTGAAAGGAATCCACGCTCGGTAGCACTGGACGGACCTGACGGAATCATAAAGAAAATCCAAAATTGTGCAGAGAAAGTGAGAGACGAATTTAATATTCCAGTATACATTATTGGCGATACTTCTTGGGGTTCATGCGATCTCAATATTCATGCTGCAGAAATGTTAGGCGTAGACATCCTGTTCAATATTGGACACACTATATCAATGGAGAGCTTTGGAAATAAAGTAATTATGGTGGATGCTTTCGATGACATAGATTTTAGTAAAATTGCAAAAAAATGTGCGGTTGAGCTAAAAAAGAAGAATTTTAAGATAATTTCTCTTGCTACCATAAGTCAATATATTCGTTCTATGCAAAATGTAAAGGAAGTTTTTGAATCTCATGGATATGAAGTGGTTATTGGAAGGGGTAAGGGCCACCTGAATGACGGACAAGTTTTTGGCTGTGAATTCTACCCTGTTTATGATACGAAAGATCATGTAGACGCCTATCTTTTTTTGGGACAGAGCATTTTTCACTCTGCCAGTATTGCAATTGTTACGCAGAAACCTACCTTCATGTTGGATCCTTACTTTAATGAATATTCAGAAATTAGTGATATAGCACGAAAGCTCGAAAAAAAGGCAATTTTAGCAGTATATAAAGCTCAGGATGCAGAAACTATCGGAATAATTATTGGATTAAAGGAAGGACAATTTGCCAAAATCAAGGCACTGGAACTCAAGAGATTGCTGGAAGAGGCTGGCAAAAAGATCCTTCTCATTGCTATGACTGAAATAACAGATGAGCGACTTTTATCTTTTGAAGGTATAGATGCATTTATTCAAGTTGCCTGTCCGCGAATAGGAACGGATAATCACTTTCATAAACCTGTGTTGTCAGTTCCCCAAGCAATTTCCCTTATCAAGTTACTAAAAGGCGAACCATCGCAAGAATTTCTACAGATAAAACACTGGCTGTAACGAATTGATTCAAAATACGATAAATAAATGCGGTAGTAGCCTACCGGTACCACTATAGAAATAAGGCCCAATCTCAAGCTCTGCAAGATCAATCACGTAGACGTGCTAGCATGGATACGCTGCCTTAGGATTGCACCCTCCCGGACCTCATCCATTTCGACAATTCACAATCAAGCACATGCCTTCGCATATATCGTTGTTCGTACCCATCCGACACGGCGTGGTTTCATATCAGCAATGCAAGCAGGAACTTCACAACTAAAGATTTACCCAGTAGTTACTGATCCCAGCATAAAGCCGATTTCTGGTTTGGGGTACGGCTAACACCCCAATCCTCCCTACTACCGCAAAAATATTACACAAATTAGATATATTTGTCTATCCAGTTGATAAGAACTAATTATTG
>JAJPIN010000257.1 GCA_021324715.1 Nitrososphaeria archaeon | reverse complement strand
TTGGGTGCTTACGAGTGTGGAGCTTACAAGTCACTAGCTAAGCATGGTATAACTTTTGACATAGTTGCGGGTACTTCTATAGGGGCAATCAATGCTGCCATTATAGCGGGTACTAAAACTAACAAACCTATACGAGATCTTGAAGATTTCTGGTTGACTATTGCGGAAACTATTACGCCCTCATTCATGCCCAATGCATTAAGATCTGTTGTGTCATCAACATATGCAGCCCTATGGGGCATACCAAATATCTTCCGCCGTACTTCGTTTTTCCCATATGTAAATTATTTTCCCTTTTCCATGCCAGCTTATCTATACGACCTATCTCCATTGAAGGAAACGTTACTCAAATTCGTTGAAATACCAAAGCTTGGTGATCCGAATAGGCCACGATTGATAATAACAGCAACTGATATTCAGAATAGCGAATCCATCACTTTCGATAGTCAAAATATGAATATCGATGTGGAACATATAGTTGCTTGTGCTGGCTTTCCTTTTTACGGCATTTCTTGGACACAAAAAGATGGCAGGTATCTTTGGGATGGTAGTCTACAAAGTAACACACCACTTAGGGAGGTTATAGATGCTTCTCCTAGATATGACAAAAAAGTATACATTATCAACGTATTTCCTCATAATCAGGATAAGCTCCCACAGAACCTCTTGGAAACTTGGCACAGAGCAAGAGACATAATACATACGGATAAGACGGATCAAAATGTAAGAATGTCAAAGGTAATTTCTAGATATCTTTCCCTCATAAGAGAAATGCACCAATTTATAGTAACTAATACTGCCGGTACCAAACACTCACTTGACAAGAAAAATAAAGAAATGTTAAGAGAAATAGAGAAAGAGTATGTTAAACTAGCTCATGAACGTGGGGCAGTAATATCTGATATTATACGTATAGAGAGAACCGAAGACGTAAACTTCCTTTTTGAGGATGCTGATTTTTCCATTTCTACTATTAGGCACTTAATTCGTCAGGGAGAAAATGATGCTGATACTATCTTGACAAAAACAGATTCGTCTGCGAAGCCTTAGGATCATTTCAACAGGCTCAATCTAAAAATGAATTGTCTACTATAAGTCCTCTATCGAGTAATGTTTCCTTAAACAGCGCTTCAAAATTTCCTCAAGTAACTGGTGAAGATTCATCCTTGCTTAATCTACTCATAATTATGAAAACATCCCTCCTTCACTCCAAATGCCAAGTGGGACCAAGCAGATATGAATCCTCAAATCCGAAGGCCACACATAGGCACTGGATATTAAAAAGAGCCTAGAGATAATTGTTCTGAACCTGTTACATCTTATGACAACTTATAAACTAAAATATTTAGCATTGTTAGAAATTAGTGACTTGGTTATGGCAATAATACTTGATAATCATCAACTTACTTCCGAATTTCGACAAATTAAGAGTATTGTGTCTGTGAAGGCAAGTGAAAAACACGACGAAATATCTACAAATGATTATATAAATACGAAGGATCCAAGCAAGGGTATATGAGCTGCAACCGCACTATAATTGAATAACTATGAGTGATTCACGCAGGGGACTTCCACTAACGAAATCTATTAGAGAGAAGATATTTCCGAAATTAACACCGGTTCAGATTAGTCGTATTGAACCGCATGGACGTATACGTTCGATACTGCCAGGTGAGGTGCTAATAGAGCAGGGAGATACTTCAGTGCCGTTCTTTGTTGTAATAACAGGCGAAATAGAGATCGTGCGCCCCTTCGGTACCCAAGAGACCCTCGTAACTGTTCATAGTGATGGTCAATTCACGGGAGAGGTTAACATGCTCTCTGGCCGACGGTCTTTAGTTAGGGCACGTGTTACTAAGCCAGGTAAAGTAATTGAACTGGATCACCAGCAAATGCTCAGTTTGGTACAGACTGATGTTGAACTCAGCGGCATATTTATGAGGGCTTTTATTCTCCGTAGAGTGGAGTTAATAGCTGCTGGTGTTGGAGACATTGTTCTCGTAGGGTCAGCATATTCTGCAGATACGCTTCGGATCAAAGAGTTTTTGATGCGTAATGGACACCCATATTCCTACATAGACCTAGAACGAGACCTTGACGTACAGAATCTGTTGGATACTTTCCAAGTTTCAGCAAGTGAAATACCAGTATTGATCTGTCGGGGTCAAATCGTGCTCCGAACTCCCAGTAACCAAGAGATTGCAGACTGCCTTGGTTTTAATGAGTCCATCGATCAAACCCATGTGCGAGATCTCATCATAATTGGCGCGGGTCCCTCAGGATTGGCTGCGGCGGTATATGGCGCCTCAGAAGGGCTTGACGTTCTAATGCTGGAAACGAGCTCACCTGGAGGCCAAGCCGGTTCAAGTTCAAGTATCGAAAACTACCTGGGATTTCCTACCGGTATCTCTGGCCAAGAGCTGGCAGGTAGAGCATATACTCAGGCTCAAAAGTTCGGTGCACGCATGCTTGTCGCAAAGGCCTCACAACTTGTCTGTGATGGAAGACCGTACGTCATAGAGCTTGAGAATGGGGCTAGAATTTCTACTCGTACAGTTATGATTGCCACAGGAGTGCAATATAGAAAGTTACCGTTGGAAAACCTGTCACGCTTTGAAGGTGCAGGCGTCTATTACGGCGCAACATTTGTGGAAGCGCAGTTATGTGGGGGAGAGGAAGTAGTTGTGGTAGGTGGAGGAAATTCAGCCGGCCAAGCCGCTGTGTTTTTAGCACAGAATGCAAAGCATGTGCACATGCTAGTCAGGTCCTCCGGTTTGACTGCGAGCATGTCACGATACCTCATTCGTAGAATAGAGAATACTCCTACGATCATATTACGACCACGGACAGAAATCGTTACTTTAGAAGGTGGCGCTCACCTTGAATCTGTTCACTGGCGCAACAATCAATCAGGAGAGACTGAGAAGCACGAAATAAGTCATGTATTCATTATGACTGGTGCAGAACCAAACACCCATTGGCTCAATGGGTGTATCATACTTGACGATAAAGGTTTCATAAAAACTGGTTCTGATCTGTTGTCAGACAATTTTAGCGCATCAGCATGGCCTCTTATGCGTCAACCTTACTTGCTTGAAACCAGTTTACCAGGGGTTTTCGCTGTTGGTGACGTTCGTAGTGGCAGCGTCAAACGTGTTGCATCAGCTGTGGGTGAAGGATCAATTGCCATCTCTTTTATTCACAAAGTACTCCAAGAATAGAAACTTTCCCATTGAAAATACTCTTACCATAGTTGAGTATCTGTAGTAAATATCTACATTCAGTACGTATTGTATCAATTAGTAGTATTATCCATAATATTATCCCTTGAAATGTTTCTGGATAAGAAGACAATAATTGAATTAGGATTCTATTTTTCACCAAGGTCTTTAATATCCTATTATTTTGATGTTTTCAGTTAAACCTGTGCTGTGCCACCATCGATAAACAGCTCAATACCAGTAACAAATCTGGAATCATCTGATGCCAAAAAGAGGGCAGCGGCTGCTATCTCGCTCGGCTGACCGATTCGACCCATAGGGATTATGGAAACAAATCCATCTTTCATCTCTTGAGGAGTGCCATCGAATATCGCAGTGTCTATCGTACCTGGACTAATGACATTGACCCTGATCTTTCCTTTGAGCTCGGCAGTCCAAGTTCGAGCGAAAGAACGGACGGCAGCTTTGCTGGCGCTGTAAACACTAGTGCCCGGAAATCCTTTCACTCCGGCAATAGAACTATTGAGAATGATCGACCCACCGTCGTTCATAAGCGGGAGAGCCTTTTGCACAGTAAACAATGTGCCCCGAACGTTGACGTTAAAGGTATCATCGAAGCCTTTCTCGGTAATAGACCCGAGTGGCTTGTTGAGCTCGCCAACGCCGGCGCTAGCAAAGAGGACTTCGATATGACCCTTCTCCTTTTTGACTATCTCAAACAGCCGATCTAGGTCTGCAAGATTGCCGGCATCACCCTGCACACCGGTAACGGTGTTTTTGCCGAGTTCTTTTACTGCTTTGTCTAGCATTTCTTGGCGACGGCCAGTGATAAAGACGTATGCACCTTCCTCGATGAATAATTTAGCGGTAGCAAGTGCCATGCCGCTGGTTGCCCCCGTAATGACAGCGACTCGGTTCTGTAATTTTTTTGAACGCATCCGATTTTCACTTTCATGGAGATTATCCAATTTTCACAAATCACTCACTTGTTATGACTACATTAACAATAGTAATTATATAAGTTGACAAGTCCATATCTATCACTAGCGGAACAAGGTGATGGAAGGTAAACAATCTTTTTTCCCGCAATCATGTTCATATGAATATAATCACTTGGTACCATCTCAGATAGGAATGATTGGTAGCTTGATTATCGGCTACTTACCTATAATCTACCTTATTCTTGTGATGCTACCATTAAGACTACTTTGCCTCTTGGATGTACATCTTTTTGGTAGTCGAGCGCTTTAGCAGCTTCGTCGAGTGGAAATGTTTTGGCTACATTCACTTTAATATTATTTTGATCTACCCACTGTGCCAATTTTGTCAATCTTTGCCTATTTACCTGAGAAAATAGAAATAGCGCTTTAATCCCATATTGACTCATCAGCTCAGAATCAGGCTGTTCTAACATAGAAACAATTATGCCGCTACCTTTCGTTAAGACTCTAAAAGATCTTTTGTACGTTTCGCCACCTACAGTATCAAAGACTGCATCATAGTCATGTAGTATATCTTCAAAATTCTCTTTTTTGTAATCTATTACTTGATCTGCTCCCAATTCTTGAACAAATTGCTTATCATTGATACTTGCCGTTGTTCCTACATATGCACCTAAATGCTTTGCAAGCTGTATAGCCATAGATCCTATTCCGCCTGCTCCGCCATGTATCAGAATTTTTTGATCCTTTGATAACCTAATATTTTCTACAAGTGCTTGCCAAGCACTTACACCCACAAGCGGTAAACCTGCGGCCTCTAAATGACTCAGCGATTTTGGCTTATTTGCAATATTCTCTTTGTTTGCCAAAGCTCTTCCTCTCTGGAATAAAGTTCAAGACAAAGTAAAGCAACAAATGGGTGAAAATTCATGGCGTGAATTAATGCAAAATTTGGGCCATTTCGTAACAGTAGCTGATCAATTAATTGATCAAAACTGAGAAAACGTTTAAACCGAATAATAATATTAATTTCAGTTCCTGCATACGCGAAATTCCAAACACACGGAAATAATTATTTGAGATAAATGTAATTTGCATAGTTCACGCTGCAATAATCATTAGTATCCCTTTGGGCCCAGTTTTTAATCTCCAGATAGCTGACCCCACTTAGTGACAAGGTTCAAATCCCACTGGTCCCTTTTAATATACCAACATTTCAAGGATTGGGCCATATTAATTCCATTTTCGGTTTTTTTTGATTGTTCAATTGGACCTAGTCTTTACAAGAGACCCGCGTAAAGTCTCATTTTTCCACTCTTTATTCAAGAATTCTGAATTAGATTAACGTTAGCCAATATTCTAGATATTTATCTGCTTTTTTATCATGTTTTGAAATTCCTTGTCTGACATACTTTTTCTTGACTCTAATGTCTCGGCGGCGTCTGCGCCCACCGTATACCTGA
>JAJPIN010000109.1 GCA_021324715.1 Nitrososphaeria archaeon | reverse complement strand
TCTGTTGTTCCTTCATAGTGACTTCTTCCTCCCGCACCAGAAATAAACCAACGAGCATCCTTTGATTCAGCCATAAAATGATTGTGCCCAGCAATTTCATAAACCTTAATACTTTTTGGTATACTACTTTCAATGCCCGAGATCATCTGGATAGTTGAAACTTCTGCTGGATGATGTGACTGGGGAGGCGTATGTGCAGGTTTATGTGTCATTAATAAAACATTTTTGATACCTTTCATCAACGTCTCATTTGTTACCAGTGATTGCCCCCACTTTGTTTGTAAATTAGTATCTCCGTTTGTATCCAGCCCTATCAATAAGGTCGTATTGTTTGCAACTTTACGATACCAATGATCTCCACAGAATTTGCGAGCTTGATCCAAAATTACTAAATTTCCATCTTCCTGTGAGTCGTGATTGCCTATTAAGCATGCTAGCTCCTTTGCGTTTTTGAAGTTACCGTAAGTATTCATAAAACTGGTTAGATCATTTTTATAACAAAGGTCTCCTAGAATAATAAAGAAGGTAGCATTATCCTTTTTAACCTGATCGGGTAGGTTATTGGAACAATCTATATCACCTACAGTATCAATTACTGTGATATTTGCTGATCCGTTTAAACTCTTAGCACTACTATTAGCACTACTTATAGACGAATTTACATTACTGTTATTTGTAGCAACTTGTGAAATTCCAGTATGTATAATGAAAGTAACTAAAATCAATATTGATGATGAATATAAGATATATTGAATCTTAGACATCTTTAAATCACTTTTGGCATTTTGCTAGTAAAAGGGTTGTGGTACAAACATTTAACTGATAAACAATAGTCCGTATAATGCTTTATTCAATATAGTTCAAAAGGATCCATGAGATCAATATTCGTAATCCTAATAGGCAAAGTTTATCATTCTATTCTAGTGTTCAATAAATCTTCTTGCAGACCTTCAGGTTCATTTTTGAAAACTTTTCTGCTCTGTAAATTTTGTAACGAGACTGTTTTATGGATTTGTCACACATGTAATAAAATAAAAGAGTTTAATCACTTCAAATATTTTTTTACAACTTTGATTCCTAGAAGATTAGATTTATTATCAGAAGATTCAAACCCATTTGAGATGATTATTAACAGATGAATGTAACAGACCTTGAATCTTCATTTCAAATTGATGCCAAGATATGCGGATCGGTGAAAAGTAGAAAGATTGCGTATTCTATTATGGATTTTCATCACTCAATATACACAAACAAGAAAGATATAATATTTGCACAAATCTCTGCTTGCGAACAGCTTTACAAATATACTGCTGATATATTTGATAGAAATGTACTCAAAAAAGAAATATCGGAATTGAAATTAATTCTAGATCTTATAGAATAGTCCAAAAAAAATAAACTTTCATCGTTAATTTATTACCGCCTTCCTTAATATTCAGGGAGAACTTAGTATTGGTATTTTCTTTCCTATGAAAATTGATAACACAACCGGCACAAGTGAAATTGCAGCTACAGTAAAAAATATGAGATCATATGAATATGCTGAGGGGAACGAACCAATAACACCTTTAACAAATACTTGATTTGCTTGCATGTAGATCCCTGCAATTGCTGGTCCAACAGAAGCTCCTACCAAATTAAAGAGAACAGTCATTCCAAGCGATATTCCGCTAAACTTTCTCGGAGTAGATTGTAGAATAATGTCAAAGCCGCCAACTTGCATTAACGAAAGTCCCGCAGCAATTACGGCTAGGTTCGTAGAAACAAAAATTCCGGTTGAGTGGTAAACAAACAGACTAAAAAATCCTAGAGCACTCACTATACTACCGATAAGTGTTGGCTTCACATTACCTAGTTTAGAAACTATAAATCCAGAAGATGGGGCAAATAGTAAGAATACAATCATAAATGGAAGTTGAAGCTTTGCTGTAGTTATGACGCTCTCTCCAAATCCCAATGGTTCTGGACTTCTTACTAACACAGGTATAGTTTGAAAAACTGTAAACATTGCAAGAAACGCAATTACTAAAATGATATTAGCGCAAAGAATCAATTTATTTGTCATCAAGTGAAAATTAACCAGTGGAGATTTTGATCTCTTTTCTATTATTATAAAGAATAGTAACGAAATAGTTCCTAGGGATAAAAAAATAGCAATTAGAGAACTTTCAATATGATTCGTCTGTGAATATGAGAGGACCATTAGAAATGAACTTATCGTGATTGCTAGGGCTATTGTGCCTTTTATGTCTATGTTTTTGGATTTGTTCTTAATTGTATCTTTTTCATTAGGAACCTTTATTTTATCATCGTTTAAATCTGAAGAAATGTCCATCTCGGCTGATTGCATGACATTTGCAGAATCTTGGAGATCATTATCTATATAGCGTCTAATAATAAACCATAATGCAATGGCAACAAAAACAATGGAAAAAAATGTAGTTCGCCAACCAAAATTTTGTATTATATTAGCTCCTAGAGCTAAACCAACCACAGACCCTGCTGCGAACATTGAACTGAACACACCTACCCCTATTGCAAGTTTCTCTCTTGGAAACTGATCCTTTATAATACTAAACGCAATAGGAAACATGGCGATCCCAATTCCTTGTATTACCCTGGCAATTATTAGGAAAGTAATATTAGTTGAAAGTCCGCCAAGACTAATTCCAATAATATAAATTATCATTATAGTCATTACCATTTTTTTTCTTCCGTAGATATCTGAGAGCTTTCCTCCTACTGGCGTCGCAACAGCACCCGCAATAAGATACGCTGAAAGAATCCATGAGGAAGTGGTGTAGGAGATATTAAACTCCTTGATTATATCGGGTATTGCAGGAAGTAACATCGTTTCGCCGTACATTGCAATTAAAAGTGCCGAACCTAAAATTGCAAGTGACATCCAGGCTTTTCTGGGAACTTTTTGATTCAAATTAGGCGATCGTGATTGTCTGTCATTGTTACCATCTCGTGGTTGCGTCATTTCAAAATCAAATCGTCCTTATATGTTTAATATGTACATCTTTTTAATGTATCGTAATTGACTACGCTAACATTTTTATTATCGTTACATGGATTCCTGAGTCCCAATTCTTTCGTTCAGGTTAAGTTATGTAGATTCCAACCAAAGTACTGCTATCGTAAATTCAAATAATTTTGATATTAGGAAGCAGGGTTGCAATAATCTGTAAAATTCATCTCAGTCTCATAACAGCACCTTAAAGTCAGACAATATTCAAAATTATTAGTTATACATTTATTTTTTTATGATGCGGAGGAGATTTTGGATATTTTATTTTCATTTCAGTAAGTGCATTTGTAATTATTTTTGCTACTGCCCAATTTCGAAACCATTTGTAGTTGGCTGGAATTACGTACCAAGGGGCTTCATCCATAGTACAATTGATAATTGCATCCGTATATGCAGTCATATATTCTGGCCATTTTTTTCGTTTTTTATAATCTTCCACGTTGACTTTCCATCGTTTATCTGGATCTGACAACCTATCGTGAAGTCTTTGCTTTTGCTCTTGTTTACTTATATGCAAAAAGAACTTCAATATTTTTATCTTATTTTCTGCAAGCATTTTTTCGAATTGTTTAATTTGATCAAATCTGGGGAACCATACTGATTTAGGTACCAAATTCTGAACACGAACTTCAACGACGTCCTCGTAATGAGAACGGTTAAACACACCCACGAATCCTTTTCGAGGTACTGCATTATGGACTCTCCATAAAAAATCATGTGCTATCTCGTCAGTTGTTGGCGCCTTAAATGATTTAACAGTACAGGAAATCGGATTAAAAGCACTTATCACATGTCTAACTATTCCATCCTTGCCAGATGCGTCCATTCCTTGGATAATAATTAGAAGTGATCTTTCATTTTCAACATAAAGTTTGTATTGTAGACTCGCCATAATTAATTTCAGCTTATCCACTTCACTATCAAGATGCTCACGTTTTTTACCAAATGTATCGTTAGGATCAAAGCTGGAAAGTTTGAAGGTCTCTGTGGGACGTATCAGCAACTGCTCAATTTCTTTCAATATTAATTTTCCAACGCCCGACCTTATATTAAGACTATCCTATACATCCTGTTTCACAACAAATTCAGTATGGACACTTTGTACCGGCTTTAAGACGTAACTTCCGGTAAAGGTGATTTGTGAATGACTAGAATACATAGCAAGATTTGATAGCTCTTGATAACATATAGGTTGCTAGGATATCTTCACACTATGCGATAAATTCTTTTTAAGTGCAATTAGAGCTACATTACCAGTGAATCCGCCGAATAAAAAGATAGTACTGGTAACAGACGAGGTCAAGTTTTGATCGTTCGTTATACATTTCAATTTCCACATTGTCACAAGTACGGATATTGATAAACAAGTTGTCATACATTCAAATTATCAAGGTTTAGTCATGAAGTGAGGAATGTATCAACTATATTGCTAAATTTTTCCGGATATTGCATCATCATCGCATGTCCTCCACCTTTTATTTGAATGAGCCAAGCTGCAGGTATCTTTTCGGTAATTAAAATTGAATTGGCAGGTGCTGTAAGTACATCGTCAGTTCCAACCAACACCATAGTTGGTTGAGTTATGTTACCTAGTCGATTACATGTGCCTGTCCAATTAGTGATTGCTTCAGTTTGCTTATTTAGTGTATTAATAGGAGTTTGCTCACTACTCTTTGGCAAGTGATCAAGGAAATTAGGATTGTCATGACGCCATTGGTCAGGAAATAGCAAGGGCAAAAACTTTTGTAATCTTTCCATCGTACTTCCGCTTTGATTTGAAAATACCTTCAAAACTTCTGGACTTGGTGGAACACTTTGATTTCCTCCACATGTAGAAGCATAAATGATAAGCTTTCCTACCTTTTCTGGATTTGATAACGCTAACTCTTGAGCAATCATTCCGCCCATAGACCATCCAATGATGTCTGCCTTCTTTATTTTTAATGCATCCAGAAGTTTAGAGGTGTCTTGGGCAAACTGTGGTATGGAAAATTTCTTATTACCAACAGTTGTATTTCCTACTCCCCTGTTGTCAAATGTTATTACTGTATGGTTTGAAGCGAGTCTTTCTACTAGAGTTGGATCCCAAAAATCTAGTGGGGCAGAATAACCATTTATGAGTAAAATGGGACTTCCTTTTCCAACCATTTTGTAGGCCATTTCAAGATCGTCCACTCGAATTTTCTTTGTTTCTATTTCGTTTAAATTAGAAGTTTGATTTGTTTGATTGAAAGCATTTGCTTGATAAGGTTCTATATTCAATAATAGAAATATCATTATTGCCGCAAGGCAAATACATGTGTATAAAAGCACATTTCTAAAATTGCTCTCGCAAATTGATGCTTTATTTTTCATAATATAATGATCTTTCTAATTTATTTAAGATTTTTCAATTAATACCATCAATAACTTTCAAGTATCTCTATTTTGTTACAAGATTAGCATTTTTATGATTTTAACTTTCTAATACCAAAGTTTAATTCAATACCTCTCTTTTTTGAATAGCTGTAAGTAAATGTATCATTAGGCATTACCGGAAAACTAGACAACTGATCATGATTGCAACTAGGACACCTGTTTTTTTCCAATGTCTTATTTAAATGAGTTTTATCTAGACACGTAACAGTCCAGAAACACTGGTCACATAATAGAAATATCCTTTCATTAATCTTAAGATTTTTGGCTTCGTTCATTATCATTTTATTACCTTTACTATTGTTAACTTTATTGTTAGTAATATCCAATTTCGATTATTTTTGAATATTCAAATCAATAGAGTTATTTTACTAGCACGTCTTAATCAATTTAGAGCTTTCGGTTATTATAAAGGCCTAGACGGCTCTTAAACTCATTAATTACTGACTGACCATATCGAATTCTTCGCAAAAATGGAGTTTATTCAATATTCAAG
>JAJPIN010000218.1 GCA_021324715.1 Nitrososphaeria archaeon | reverse complement strand
GCAAAAGTTAAGCGGATAGTTGTAAAAGATCAAAAAGGTAAAGTTCTTCTGTCAATCCCTGTCACATGGGGTGCAGCAGGAGCAGTTGCAATGATTACTCTGGCACCTTGGCTCGCGGCATTGGGTGTTATTACAGGCGTAGTCACTAGATGCAAAGTAGAAGTGGAAAGATCTAAAGAGCCCTAGATTTGATGATTTGGGTTAATTGAGGACAAGTTGTACCTGCTAGCCTGGCAATAACTATATTTAGAATATGTTCATTAGACGTTACAATAATCTCTACATATGTCTCAAAAACAAGACAGGCTTCTGGCACTTTCAATATAATTGCCCAAAGTGGATATATACGTGATAATAATCTAGACTTGTGTACAGTGAGTCTTAATATTTATTTTACCAAATCAATCCTAATAGCTCTTTCAATAACTTCGGTCTTAATAGGTTCAAATATAATTGGAGAGATGTCAATTCTATTCGCCCAAACAAATGATGCTGTAAACTGTATCAGATATGATTCTGTACAAAAGTTAATCTACGTTAGCTGCAAATCTATCCATCTTAATGATATTTACAGGAATATAAAGAATACAAGCATTTTGGCTATGGAAATTAGCACTGTAGGAAACGCTACTTCAAAAGGTAAAGTATGGATTTTAAATGCTGGCATCACGATAGAAAAAGCTGGAGAACTTGTTATTGACTCAACTGATACTTCCTGGCTAAAATTAGTGCCAACCACTACAATTCAGAAAAATGGACAAACAGGGCTATCAGCTAATGAAAATGATGATGATACTAACGATGACGATCAGGACGTGGATGCTATTTCTTATCCAATTCAGTATACCAAAGGAAATGTTGGTAACAATTCCAACACCAAGGAGCAAAAACCGGTTATTGTGAACAGAAACAATGGCGATAGTCCAAATGGGATTCACGTGTTTGGTTCCCTAAAAATAGATTCCGTAAAAATAACATCATGGAATCCTGAGAAAAAAGAAGTTATTACTTTTGACTTAGGAAAAAAACCAGGAGAGGAACTTACCAAATCAAGATATGACACAGTTGTGCCAAGACCATTTATTCGAATATCAAATGAGGCAACGGGAATGACCAATATTACAAATTCTGAAATTGCTTACCTTGGCTACTCATGTAGTAGATGCTCAGGAATTAGCTACTATGGCGGTGTAGGTAGTGTAGTTAAGGGGAACAATATTCATCACCTTTTGAAAGGATTTTATTCTAAAGGTATGGGGACCATGGTAGTTGAAAATAACACAATTCATGATAACTACCTTTATGGTATTGACCCGCACACAGGAACACATGATATGATAATACGTAACAACAAGGTTTATCGCAACAATGCATCAGCAATTATATGCTCAAAACATTGCTACGATTTATTGTTTGAAGGCAATGAGGTTTACAAGAATGGCGGAGCCAATCGTGGTATTGCTTTGAGCATCAATACAACTCATTCTATAGTACGCAATAATTATGTCCATGACCAAATATCGTGTATTGGATCTAACAGAGGGTCAAACTATAACACTATAGAGAATAATTTTTTGTCTAATTGTAAAATAGGCGTGAATTTAGCTGATACGTCAGATAATATTATAAATAATAACAAGATATCTGGTGCGCGTGATGCGATTGTTTTAAGTAATTCTACCAACAATATTTTCCATAATAAAATAGATAATTCCACTAACGGAATAGTATTACTAAATTCGTCAACTGCAAGTCAGACAAATATTGACAAGGACCGCGAGATAGAACCAGTCAATTATACCGCCTTTTTAAACAATCTAACTTCAGTCAATCAGATGACAGGTGTGAAAAACCCCATTGTCGTTAGGCATACCCACTTTACCAGCCAATATGATAGTCAAAATTCCAAACACAATAATTTCACAAGTCAAAATTAGACTCAAGGTTGCAAATCAAATTCAATTACCTACAAAGATGGTCAATGGTTTTTATTACGGCTACTAGATTTGGAATTAAGATTCTCTAGTTTTGTCTTCTGAAAAAAAGGATATTAAAATTACAAATCATGTATATCAACCTAAACACGAAATTTTAACGAAAAAGCAGGCTGAAGAAATTTTAATCAAGTACAATACAAAGCCCAGTCAGCTCCCATACATATTAATTAACGATAAAGGATTAGAAGATCTAGATGTGAGACCGGGAGATATTATAAAAATAACTAGAACCTCGTCTACTGCCGGTGAAAGTGTCTATTACCGCTATGTAGTGGAGGATTAATCGATGTCACAAGAAACACTAGATATGTGGGCGATAATCCACAACATTTTACAGAAGGAAGGCGTTGCTAGGCAACATCTTAATTCATATGGAGAATTTATTGAACGTGGTTTACAAAGTATAATTGACGAAGTTGGTGAAATAGAAATTGAAACTGCAGAGTATCCCTATAGAATAAGACTGGGCAAGATAAAATTACAACAACCAAGAATCATGGAATTAGACGGTTCGGTAACTCATGTAGCACCCGTCGAAGCCAGGCTGCGTAATCTGACATATGGATCACCGATAATGCTTGAATGCAGTATTGTGGAAGATGAAAAAATTCTAGAGTCAAGATTTATCCACATAGGCGATATTCCTGTTATGGTAAAGTCGAATGCTTGTGTATTACACAATCTACCCGATACAAAGCTTATAGAACTTGGAGAGGACCCAAAAGATCCGGGAGGCTATTTTGTAATTAATGGCTCAGAACGAGTAATCATTGGCTTAGAGGACCTGTCATACAACAAGATAATTGTAGATACGGAAGAAACAACTGGTAATTTGGTTTACAAGGCAAAAGTATATTCTTCAATAGTTGGTTATCGTGCAAAGCTGGAACTAATAATGAGACCAGATGGATCAATTGTCGCAAAGATTCCGGGGTCCCCAGTAGATATACCACTTATTACATTAATAAGGGCCTTAGGCCTTGAGTCTGATAAGGATATCGCCGACGGCGTATCTCTGAATTCAATTATACAGGACGAATTAGAGCCTTCATTTGAGAAGGCAGGAGAAATTGAAACTAGCAGAGACGCAATAGTCTACATAAGCAAGCGAATTGCTCCAGGTATGTTGGAAGAATTTCAAATAAAGAGAGCTGAAACCTTACTTGATTGGGGATTGCTTCCGCATCTTGGAAAGAATCCTGAAAATAGAAACGAAAAGGCACTCTTTCTAGGCGAAGCGACATGCAAGCTCGTTGAATTGAGGCTTAATTTGGTAGCATCTGATGATAAAGATCATTATGGAAATAAAGTTATAAAATTTGCTGGTCAGATGCTGGCGGATCTTTTCAGAACAGCATTTAGAAATCTTGTCAGAGACATGAAATATCAGCTTGAAAGATCTGGTCAAAAGAGAGGAATAAATGCAGTTGCTGCAGCGGTAAGACCGGGAATCATCTCCGATAAATTGAATAATGCTATTGCAACTGGAAATTGGGGTAGGGGAAGAGTTGGTGTTACCCAACTACTGGATAGAACCAATTATATATCAACAATTAGCCATCTTCGCAGGATTCAATCACCGCTAAGCAGGAGTCAACCTAACTTTGAAGCAAGGGATCTTCACTCTACTCATTTCGGCAGAATATGTCCGGCTGAGACTCCCGAAGGATCAAACTGCGGCTTGGTAAAAAATATTGCTTTATCTTCTATAATTTCTGTAAGTGTATCGGCTTCTGAGATAATTGAAAAGTTATATGAACTAGGAGCTCATCCTGTCGAGGAGGCTTCCGATCTATTAAGAAAAAACGGTGCTAGGATATTTGTAGATGGACGTCTAATAGGGTATTACGATAATGGGCAGCACTTGACGGATACACTGAGAAGTTTGAGAAGGTCAGGCAAAATACACGCCCATGTTGGAATTTACTATTATTCAAACGACAATGAAAATGCAACAAAACGCCTTTACGTAAGTTGCAATTCGGGAAGAATACTCAGACCACTAGCTATCGTAAGAGATGGAAAGCCAGTAATAAATTTGGATGTTCTTGATTTGATAAGGAGGAATATGAAATCCTGGTCCGATCTATTGTGGATGGGTATGATCGAACTCATAGATGCAAATGAGGAGGAAAATTGTTATGTGGCAATGGACTATGGTAGTTTGCAATCAAGTCACACTCACTTGGAAATTTATCCACCTTCGATTTTGGGTGTTGGAGCATCTATAATTCCTTATCCGGAGCACAACCAGTCTCCAAGAAATACATACGAAAGCGCGATGGCAAAACAGAGTTTGGGATTTTCAACGCCATTAATGAATGCAAGTACCTATGTAAGACAGCATTTCATGCTGTATCCGCAAATCCCAGTGGTTACAACAAAAGCGATAAATCTTCTTGGATTAGAAGAGCGCCCTACCGGTCAAAATTGTATTGTCACAGTATTACCATTTGAAGGATATAATATAGAAGACGCTGTAGTATTCAATAAATCATCAGTTGATAGAGGTCTTGGCAGAACTTTCTTTTACAGAGTGTACGAGGCCGAAGCAAAACAGTACCCTGGGGGGATGAAGGATAAGTTTGAGATACCGTCATCGGATGCAAATATTAGAGGTTACCGAGGGGAGAAATCTTATAGGCTACTCGAAGATGACGGGGCTATAATGCATGAGTCAATAGTAAATGGAGGTGATATATTGATCGGTAGAACTTCTCCGCCTAGATTCATGGAAGAGTACAAAGAGTTTGAGGTAAAAGGTCCTTACAGAAGGGATACATCAATAGGAGTGAGGCCTTCTGAGAACGGAGTAATTGATTCAGTTGTAATGACTCAATCTGTAGATGGAGGCAAGATGTACAAAATCAGAGTGAGGGACATGAGAATTCCGGAAATCGGTGACAAATTTGCTTCAAGACACGGACAAAAAGGAGTGATTGGGATGTTAGTCCCACAAGAAGACCTTCCATATACAGAAGATGGTATAGTTCCAGATGTTATGATTAATCCGCATGCATTCCCGTCAAGAATGACCGTGGGTCAATTCATGGAATCTATTGCAGGAAAATCTGCTGCCCTACG
>JAJPIN010000279.1 GCA_021324715.1 Nitrososphaeria archaeon | reverse complement strand
TTTTAGCCTTTGGTTTTTTAGCCTTTGGTTTTTTAGCCTTTTTTACTCTGGTACTTACCTCACCTTTTTCGTTCACATATTGTGCCTGTTTAAGTCCCGTTTGCTTATAACCACAAATAGCACATTCATAATCTCTGCTCCCAGTTTCGCTATGTTGGCGTAATGGTTCTGCCCCAATACTAGACGTTACCACAGGATACAAATGACCCTTTTTGCATTTAGGACATAACTCCAATCCAGACACAGATTTATTGAATGTGAGGTGGGTATTAAGTATTAAGAAAAAAACTTCTCTCAATCTTTTGTGAAATACGAAGAGGACTGGAAGTATTCAGACATATTCACATGATAGATAAACAAGTCAGAGACGAGGTTTGATTTTCAACTGGAAAAAGAATTTTTGATTAAAGCATAGCATGAATCGTTCTAAAATAAGGAAATTTAAAAAATTCTAACCTATTTTAGCTAACCCTCACAATATGACAGTGCCAATTTGAATTGCTCAGGACTCGTATACATTCCACGTTGTAAAAACCCCATGATTTTATCTTTGCATCCAGAAGATACATTCAACGAGCTCTCCATCCACATATATGACATGTGCGTCACCAAAATAATTGCTAGAAATATCGCTACTGATATTAGCAATATCGATACGGTCGTTGGTTCACCATGTTTTGGTTTTACGACTATTTTTTTCGGTGCGTGCAACAAAAAACTCATTTTTTCATCTCCATAAAAATTTCTCTTATTTTCATAGTTTGTATAAGGTCAAAGGGGAACATTAAGGCTAGTAAAGCTTGGTTTTTAGAAATACCAAACGGTTGTTACATTTAGTGTCTCTTCTAAACGTAATCATAGCGAAAATAGAATAGACTTGATAAATAGGATTTTGTGTATTTTAAAAGCAAATGCCTGAAAAAAAGAATTCGAGATTTAAGAAAAAATCCGTAGATACGGCACTGTCAGCTAGAACGAAAAAGCAACATTTATTATTTTAATACTATTTTCAGACGCAGGCGAACTATTTCTGTCTGGATGATATTTCAAAGATAGACGTCTGTAGGCTGCTTTAATTTCTCTATATTTTGCATATTGTGACACTCCTAAAATCGCATAATAGTTCATAATATCATCAGACAGCATTTTAACAGCGAGTATTAGTTGGTTTTAATCTTTTTTAAACTTTGTATTTTAATGAAAGGACATAGAATGTAGAAACACTGCTGTTACTTAACAATTCGGATCCACGCGTGAACGAAATTAAATTTGAAATAACTCCTAGACCTTAGAATAAGGGAAGAACTGGAACACTATAGTCATTCCCATATTTGATCGGCTTTGGTGTTACCTATAGAATGAGTTCTATTCCAGGTGTGTAAAACTTGACTCTTTTTCATCAGACCCAAGAGTATTGATCAATGATGTGTGTATAGTATTTCATGACACAACCTTATCCAGTGAAGCTGGAGTTAAATGGACGGGATAATACCGTACTTTAAACCATGCATTTGCTTACTAAATCTGGTAACAATAAGTCGGGTTCGGTGGAACTGATAACGCTGGAGTTCTAAAAGTTGAACCCACCATTTTTTATCTTATTGTATTATTGTATTCTTGACTCTCTTATTGGAGATTGTAGAAGCCCTCCAATCTCGTTATGCATCTTTAAGAGGTTAAACCCTTTTTCAGTAGTTTTGTATGTTTGTACACCTTCTAAATATTCTATTAAATTATTTTCAATAAGTACAGAAAGATACTCTTTCAACTGACCGTAGCTAAGGAAGGCTTTATACATAATTCTTGTTTTTGTCGCACCACCATTTGCTGCCTCTAGCATCATTGAAACTATTTCTGTCCTACTTCTGTACTTCATATTATATTTAAGAGGTGATAAATTTACTATATTAACATGTTGATACAATAAGCTAGAACATGACGAAATTCTATATTACTCTAATTAAGATTCAAAATGCTAACAATTAAGATTTTTGTGTCATATTTATATCAATACTTAGTAACGAATTTCTACATTGAGGTATTTTTTACTGTCTACAAGGAAAAAGTGTAAATTTTATATCGGGTTCGGTGGGAACCATGTAGAATTTCACACTAGTCTAATTTAGGCTGGGCGTTTGCGATTTATCGCACAACTGTTCATCAACTGTCTGCTCACGGAATAATAAGCCCAAGCTAGAAGTCCTATCGATAATAATCTCAGCGGTATTTGATAATTTGAAAGGAAACTAGAGGCTGTAACTCCTGCTGCACCTAACGTTGACACAATCAAAAATCCTAGTGAGGAACAACTAGCACATGTGCTTGAAAGCAAGCCAAGTGTAGATCCGGAGAAAAATGAAGCAGTTTTTATCTTCGTTCTTGTATTTTTAAATACGAATATGTTCATACTGACAATTATTCCCAACAATAGCGATGTTATGATTGCAAGAATAAATCCAACTACTGCATCTTCAGGCAGATAGAAATAAACTATGGGGGTAAAGTAAAGCAATTGATTTAAAATACTAGAAACGATCCAAAACGCAAGTGCAGTCGCAAATGCGATTAAGATGTATGACCATTTCGAAAAAACTATCTTGAATGGAAGGACCAATGGGGATGATTTTCTAGTTGTTGATGAGCTATTTTCTCTACTCATTAAGTTAGCCACCAGAGATTTTCTTATCTAATATAGCTTGAAATACTGGAAATGGAATTGCTCCTAGCAACACTTGTGGATTTGAACCATCACCTTTCTCTACTATAAATGTAGGTGTACCTTGAAATCCAGATTTGTACGCAAATGCAGTATCATTATCGATTATTGATTTGTATTTTTGATTATCAACACATGAATTGAATTTAGTCATATCCATTCCTTGAATCCGTGAAGCAAATTTCTTCAAGTTGACAACACTTGCCCAACCAGAATTTTCTTCTCCCTGATTGCCATACAATAATTCATAAAATTTCCAGAACCTTCCCTGTTCATTGGCACACTGACTAGCCATAGCTGCACTCATTGAATCAGGTCCATGAGTTACAAAATGCTTGAATACCAAATTTATTTTACCTGTTTGAATGTACGTCTGATTAATCTGTGGTTCTGAATCTCTTGCAAACCTCCCACAGAAACGACATTGAAAGTCCCCAAATTGAATAATCGTAATTGGTGATGATGGATTTCCCAACACAGGTGAACCTTCTTGTTTAAGTCGAGCATATGTGAAGTTTTGTATAGTTGCGTTAGTAGGTTGTGAAGCGTTTGGGTGAGGATTTGCGGGTGAAAATCCGTTTGGCACGTTAGTATTCTCCTCATGTTCCATCCCTGCCATTTCGTCTTGTCCTGTTTCTTTAGCAACTTTCAGGACGGTTACAGCATCAATATGTATTATGAGCGATAGAATCATCGGTAAAAAAATTAAACCGATGATGATACTTTTATGATTCATTGGATTATTAATACAACTCAAATGGCATTTAAATCATAGAGTTACTGCACGAACGCTATGATGTTTTGCGTTAGAATAAATAATATATGTAGCTACAATAGTAACTCACGTCACCAATTGACTATCAAGTGTTCAGATTGCAATTGCACACTAAATGAATGTATGATTAGCACTTCAGGCTAAAGAATGTTCTAATTGCAGTTTGGAAGAATGCTGCTCCTGGAAATTCATTAATATCAAGTCTTAGAGATACTAAAAGAACGAAAAGCATTTCTTTTGATACTTATCATTATAGAAAATAATGACACCTAAAGAATTTCTCATCTCATATGTGGAAAAGTTCAATGCTGGGGATATCAGTTCCTTGATAACCATGTATGAAATTAATGCATGTTTTATTTACAAGAAGGAGAAATCATAAAAGGTATAGAAAATATTCGTCACACTCTAGAGAGTTTTATCAGTATGAATGGCAAAATAGAATCTAAAGTAGATGCAGTGATTCACATTAGCGATATCGCTCTTGTAAATACTGAATGGTCATTCAACGGCACCGGACCTGACGGTAAAGTAGTTACTATTACTGGGAAAGCTACAGATGTATTACGTCGACAATCGGATGACAATTGGCGTATTCTAATAGATAATCCTTGGGGAACTAATCTACATATATGCATGAAGTCTGATCACTATGAATGATTGATAAACCATCGATCTGTTCAGTTTTTTTATATGTAATAGAAATAAGCTTCGAAAGTTGCGAAAAAACTAAATTTAATAGCAAAGTATTACTACTATTCTTGTGAGCAAAATTTGGGATAAGGTTTATTCTAATGATTCAGCGTTCTTTGGGAAAACCCCCAGCGATTTTGCTCAAAAGTGTTATAGCGACTTTAAGAAATATGGTGTTAAGAGAATATTAGAATTAGGATGTGGACAAGGAAGAGATACAATATTTTTTGCATCAAATGGTTTAGACGTTCATGCTATCGATTCTTCTAAAGTGGCAATAGAAAATATATATCAAAAAATAGGACAGAGAAATATTTCTTTAGATTTAAGACATTTTGAAGTAAAACAATCTTTACCATTTGATAGTAGCTATTTTGACGCAATTTATTCACATATGTTTTATAATATGCGTTTTACCGATAAAGAACTCAGGTTTCTGTTTACAGAATCCAGCAGAGTATTAAGAAACAATGGTTTGTTATATTTTTCTGTTCGGAGTGATAAAGATCCTCAATACAACAAAGGTAAAAAAATAGATGACAAGATATATGAAATAAATGGATTTCAAATTAGATTTTTTACTAAGGAACAAATAAAGTCTTTTTTAGCAAATCATTTTGAAATCAAGACCATTGAGGAAAGTTATGAAGATCCAGTCAGTCTTTATTTTGTTTTTTGTTATAAGATCTAATGGAATAAACTAAAAATCCGAAACGATGGCACTGATAATGCTATCAGTATATTTTGGAACCCACTGTTTCTTATTTTATTGTATTCTTGATTCTCTCATCGGGGTTTGTAGAAGCTCGCCGATCTCGTTGTGCATCTTCAAGAAATTGAATCCTTTTTCTGTCGTTTTGTACGTTTGTGAGCCTTCTAAATATTCCAGTAAATTATTTTCAATGAGAACAGAAAGATATTCCTTTAATTGAGCGTAGCTAAGAAAGGCTTTGTACATAATTCTTGTTTTAGTTGCAGTACCATTTGCTGCTTCTAGGATCATTGATACTATTTCTGTTCTGCTTCTATATTTCATATATTTGAACTGACAAATTTACTATATTAACATGTTGACACAATAGACCAGAACAAAACGAAATTGCATAATGACCTAATCACTCACCAAGATGAGGATTTTCGACGGTCACGCACGTCTCAAATAGACCTTCATTTTAAGCATCTTGATAGCCTCAAGTCCGTCAGTAATAAAACAAGAATACATAATTCTGTTACTAATAATGGTAAAGATTAGTCGGGTTCGGTGGGATTCGGACCCACGACATTTTAACCCCAATGAAGGACTGGTTAAGAGCCAGACGCTCTACCTGGCTGAGCTACGAACCCACAAAGGTTCTGTTTTCAGTATGTGATATTTAAATTAAACTTGAAAATATTAGGATTTAAGAAAATTATGAATAGCTTATTTGCCTAAGTATTTGGTTTACTTTACTGGGCCACTTTCTGAGCCTGATAGTCCTTAATAATTTTAAGTACTGTTTCAGATACTGAAAGATTTGCCTTTTCCTTTTCTTTGAGAATTTCTCTGTAAGCGTCCAAAGTTATATAAACTGGAATTGATCCTGTGCCTTCAAGCAATGATTTTACTCTATACAGACCGTTTTCGATTCCTCGTTCTGCAATTTTTTTAAGTTTTATCTTGTCTATAAATCCTCCAAGGGGGCCCATTGGCATATCGTAATCAACCTGAATACTAGTTTTAGTTTTCTTCTCCTCTAAAGGCTCAAAATTAACAGTAATTACCCAACTCTTAAAGGGTCCTTCAATCATTTTGGCCACGATTTTCCTATGAGGAATGTATTCAATTGTTTCGCAATCCCATTCCAATCTCTTTCCATCAAAATCTCCACTTATTCTGAATATTGTTCCAACCCCGAATCCATTTTTGACTTCTAATGGGAGTATGTTCAAACCCATATTTTCTGGAAATTGATCTGCCATGTGTTCAGGTCTTGCAAAATAGGTAAAAACTTCACTAATAGGTGCGTTAATCAACATACTCTTTTTGATCGTAGTCAATTTATGAATTAGGATTCGCTAAACTGGATTTAAAGGTTTCTTAATTAGCTAAATATGCAAATTACTTGAAACTCCGTATTTGTCATGTCTTATTCTCAACAGTTGAATTTTCTAATTAATATTTGGTCAGACTTGTGAAAGTCTAACTATTCTATCAATCATGTACCAGTATCAGGCGCGAAATAAATTATTGAAAGACTCGCCTCTCACTAGATGGCTTATAAGACAAAAAAAAATGGTGGAGTCATCAAGTAACGTAACATATCTCACATAGGATCTTTCATTCTAATGGATTCTTGTTGATTATTTCATCGAGGCAATCCACAATATCCTCTTTAGTAACTTCAATTGGATTATTGTCCAGATGCCCTCTATCAGGCATTATCACATCAGCTGCTTCATCTAGAGACTGTTTGAGTTTTAATGGTTCAAATTTTAATTTCTGACAAACCTGCTTAAACTTCTCATAATAGATTGATTTGTTAAATCTATGAGCCACCGTAGTGCAGGACGATAATGAATATCCATGTGGAACACCTTCGTTTGAAAATACATAGGATAAGGCATGACCTAGTGTAGTTGATGAATTTCCAAATCCTATACCGGAAAGCATCGCACCGTAGGGAAGAAGATCCTGCTTTTCATTCATTATAGCATCTTCGAGAATCTCAAATGCCTCTTTACAAAAGAGTTTTGTAAATGGATTTGCCAGCTTGCTATCATATCCTTCTGATGCCTGTGCCAATGCATCACATGCAGAATTTCTCATAATATTAAATGGTGTGCCAGGAAGAAAGTATGGATCGACCACTGCAGCGTCTGCTAAAAATGCCTCGTCTTGTAACAATTTTTTCTTGTGATTAAAACTAACCACAGCATACGTGGTCATTTCTGCACCTGTTCCAAAAGTAGTTGGAATGAGAATCTTTGGAATACCTGTTAACTTTCCTAAATATTTACACACATCCATAGAGCTTCCTCCTCCAAGTCCGATATATGCAGAAATTTGCTTACCTTCATACTTTTTCTTTATTTCTTCAATTGTTTCGATCGCGGGATCAGGCGTTACTTTATCGTATATTTCATATTTTTTTATTCCCATATAATTTAACCATTTTTCATATATATCCGGGGTAGTTGTAGTTATTATGAGAGAATTTTCTGGATATTGAAACTCACTTGCAGCATTAGCTCCATAGACTATCTTTCTTGGCATCATTACTTTCCACATACCCCCTTGTGGTATGTCAATTAGTATTATGTTTTACTCTGAGGGATTAATCATTCGCACTTTGTTTTGTGAAATTTTGGAAATTTGTCTTATGTCCAAGTACACTGTAAGTATCATAACAAATAGAATTAGCCCCATTCCTAAATGTATAGTCACTAGAAGTGCGTGTAATTTTTCAATGATAACAAATGCTCCCAGAGTAATTTGTCCTACTACTAATGCTGCTGCAATCATAGACGCAATTTTAGTAGACCTTGAGGTTTCTTTTGATCTTAAAGTAAAAAACATGGTGACAAATACCATGATGCCAGTTGTTGCAGCGAGGCTTCTATGAAAATATTCTATTAAGAATTCTTTCATTGGAACAAGGCCTGCCGGGCATAGCGGCCATTCAGGACAGCTTAGACCTACACCAGATGAGCCGACATATCCACCAACAAAGATTAGGGCAAATAGTATCGACAATGTACAAAAAGAAATTTTTTGGAGAAGCATGATGGTTATTTTTTGACAGTTACTATTTCCATGACTACTGTACTACAAGTTTTCCAGTCATGTACGGATGAACGCTGCAAAAGAACGGGTGTTCTCCTGGAGTAAGGCTGGTAGTTTGAATGTCTGCTGTTTTTCCAGCTT
>JAJPIN010000207.1 GCA_021324715.1 Nitrososphaeria archaeon | reverse complement strand
ATTATCAACTGTTCCGACCCGTATCAAGTCATTATCAAGGTCTCCTATAGATGATCTAATAATTGAATTTCCAGCCCACGTGTATCTTTTATTATCTATATCTAGGAATACCATATTTTTTATGTATAATTATTTGTAGAAAAACGTTCCTATGGGAAAAATACTCTGAATTATAGTGATAATATTAATAAGTAATAGGGGAATTATACTTATGCATACGCGTATAAATACTGTAGATGAAGAAAAATCTGATTAATCGTCCACCTTGTATAGCGTTTAACCAGCAAATAAGTCAGTCATACATACCAAAGAGTTACCAGACACGGATACACTAGTACACAAATCAATCATATATTTTTTCAAAAATAGCTGAATCCTTAATTAATTTGGTGATTAGGGTTTCTTAAATAACACTTGAGTTAATGCGGATTAAAAAGTTACTCTTTGATCACTATTTGGAGGATAAGCATTGTTTTAATAATAAATAATATGAATATATAATAATATGAATCCAGTTGTTGATGTTAAAAACCAGCTTAATTTAAGATCGGTGGATATACATGTCAATATCATAATGCTTGTCAATGTCAAAAACGAGCATGGATTCACAACAATGGTAGGATGTGATTTTTCAAAGATCGTCGCTTTATTAAGATATAATCTCGACGAATTCTTGATTATTTATACAGTTTTTCTTTTCATCGCTACAGGTAAGGATGCGAGTCACTGAGTTGTATAAATATTCGAACCAGTTGAACGGATCATTGGAAGATCTTGACATATTAGACATTACCCCGGCGACACATCAGCTGCGGGATAATTTGTATAATCTTGAAGAGCTTTCCAAATCCATATGGAAAATAGGTTTATTGCAGCCAATAGTAGTTAGAACGAACAGTTCAAATAACTTTGAAGTTGTTGCTGGTAACAGAAGGCTAAGCGCTTGTAAGAAATTGGGCTGGAGGAAAATCGCTTGTCATTTAGTAGAGCTAGACGATAAACAAGCGTTTGAAGCTTCAATCATAGAAAATGTACAAAGAAATACTCTAAATCCAGTAGAAGAGGGCCTTGCCTTTAGGAAATATATAAATGAATATGGATGGGGCAGTGTATCAGAGCTTGCGGAAAAACTGTCAAAAAGTACCAGCTACGTGTGTAAACGAGTTAAATTAACGGAGTTACCAACAGACGTAGTTGATTTAATTTCTAAATCTGAAATTAGCGCCTCTACAGGAGAAGAACTGCTTCCAATCGTTGATAAGGATACTCAATCAAAATTAACAGAAATAATTCACGAGCGACAACTATCTTCAAGAATGGTGCGCAAATTAGTAAAAACGCTAGGGACCAATAAATCGAATGAAGATCTTATTTATCACTTCACAGATACGAATGAAAATGAGAAAGTACACAAGATATTTGACAAAATGATAATTTCTTTAAGATTATTAATAAAAAGACTTGCAACAATAATTGAAACTGTCGATGATAAATGGATATTCTATGACATATTGATGCAGCACAAGATTATATTGCATCAGCAGATAGATTTACTAATAAAGCAAAAAAGAAAATACAAGAAATACTCTCGTATCCTGATCGGGTATCAACCGTCGTTGTACACTTAGCCACCTTATAGAATAGGTATTCTGAAGGAAGCAGGATCTTGCCAAAATTTGAAAACCATACAAAATATTCAGAGACCTAATTAAATCCAATTGACTAAAGTCTGGGATTCAAAAGATGTAAATGAGTCTGGCTGGGGCAGTATTTTAGAACGAGTACAAAAATTGTTAAAATATCCTGGTTTGTAGGAGAATGAAATTTGTAGAATTAGTTAAGACGTAAAAGAACTAATATCCAGTTTAGAAATTAGAAATTAGAGTTTCTATTGAAGAAGATCGCCTAGTGTCAAGAATAAACATAAGCAGGCACAACTAGCAGTACACTATAAATTGCTGTGTTCAAGGGACATACGTGATCTTAAAATCTAGAGAATAGCACATTGAATAGATCTGATCTATTGGAAACGAAAATCTTAAATACGATTGGGATTGGTCTAAATTATTGAATGGCAGGCCATTCGCGATTATCCTTGGAATAATAATAACAGTGAGCATTATTATTAACACGACAACATTATACGTTCAAAATATTACTGCTACTAGTAACCCACATAAACCACTCTCAGGTGTTATGATCCCAACTGGATGTAAATCAATTGATGGCCTTCCAGATTCAAAATGCACCCCTGGAGCATTAAATGACAATGTGACTCAGGACAATATTAAAGATACAATTTGTAAACCTGGATTTACAAAAACTATAAGACCCCCTACTAAGTATACAACTCCGCTAGAAATAGAACTCATGAAATCATATGGATTTACTGGTGATCGTAAAGATTTCGAGCTTGATCATTTGATATCACTTCAGCTCGGTGGACATCCCAAAGCTGTAAAAAATCTTTGGCCTGAGCCATATTTAGAAGAGATGACAAACTTCACTGCACATGTAAAGGATACATTCGAAAACTATCTTAAAAGGCAAGTTTGCACGGGTACCATGACTTTGTCTGAGGCGCAGAATCAAATTGCTACTGACTGGAAAAAAAATTGCATAGAAGCTAAAAAATGTGAAGCTCCATAATATTGCAACTTAAATCAAGAATATAACTGTAGAATTTCTAAGTTTGATTTGTGAATGTGTATCCTGATTCTTAGCCGTACGCATTCCGACATCTCCCCGCTTTCTTTTAACATATTAAGCGTAATCAAATTAGAAGTGAGTAAAATCTCTCTTCATCTAATCGTAACTTGTATAGCTTGTTACCCTTACAGAAGAACATAGCGTTATGGGCATTAAACAAGTCAAATAAATCATCAAATGATCCGCTAATTATATCCTTAGTGTTTGCAATGCAATAAGTAATCCCTGGAAGAAATTTATTTTCAAACCATTCACAGAATCCTACTGCCTTTCTTACTGATTCTTTCCGTGCAAGGTCTTCAACTAAAAAAGCGACTGTCAGAGGAAATTTGCTGCCAACCTTATTTCCAATAATTTCCAAGACCTTGTTTCCAGTTATTTGGGGATTTTCTAAAAGCTTGTCATAATTACCTGCAGTGGCATCAAACCACTTTTTCTTGTCAAGATACTGCATACCATAATGTTTTGCAGATCCGCAAGAGGATTTGAACCAATTATCCGACGCTAATTTATCTATCTCATCAAGTAGCTTACCTAGGGTTTTCTCATCATCATACAAAATTAAATTGTGTCTATGTCGGTTATTTTCATGATTTTTAATCCATCTATCAACAGCATCGGCTACGATTGATGCCAAAGTAATGCCATCGTCTGAGGCAATCTGACTTGCTTTTGCATGAAGTCTTTCATCGAAATCTCGTACGAACAGATCCTTTACCATGTTTGTACTAGTCACTTATCGTTAATAAAGATATCTAGATATCTAGATTAGATAGAATTAAATAATAGATATCTAGATATCTCATATATGACAAAAATCAAAAATCAAACCATCACTGTCGATGGTCAGACGGTATTCTATCGCGAGGCCGGAGACAAGGAGAATGCGCCGACAATTCTGTTGCTCCATGGATTCCCAACTTCATCACACATGTTCAGAAACCTGATTCCAGCCTTAGCACACAATTTCCATCTGGTCGCACCTGATTATCCTGGATTTGGATATAGCTCGATGCCTTCTACAGACAAGTTTGACTACACATTCGATCACCTTGCCGAGATAGTAGACAAATTCCTTACCCAAATAGGAGTGGAAAGGTATAGCTTGTATGTCATGGACTACGGAGCACCAATAGGGTATCGTCTTGCAGTAAAGTATCCTGAGAAGATAGATGCTTTGATAGTGCAGAATGGAAACGCATACGATGAGGGTTTAGGTGAATTCTGGGAACCACTCAGAGACTATTGGAATGAGCCCAGTGAGAAGAACAAAAATGCACTAAAGAAGTTTCTTAGTATGGAAGCTACTAGATGGCAGTATACACACGGAGTAAAGAATGAAAATGAAATAAATCCTGACAACTGGATTCATGACCAGTTATTACTTGAGCGTCCAGGCAATAATGAAATCCAGCTTCAGCTATTCTACGACTACAAATCTAATCCACCGCTATATCCTCAATGGCAGGAATACT
Source organism: Nitrososphaeria archaeon (assembly GCA_021324715.1). Classification (GTDB taxonomy): domain Archaea; phylum Thermoproteota; class Nitrososphaeria; order Nitrososphaerales; family Nitrososphaeraceae; genus TA-21. The sequence goes on along the minus strand of JAJPIN010000207.1, from coordinate 1,212 downwards.
TTAGAAAGTATCAACCGCCAACACTTGTAGTTTGGGGCAGAAACGACATCATATTTCCTAAGGAAGGCGCAATCCGTTATCAGCATGACCTAAAAAACATCCAAATCCATTTGTTGAATACTGGACATTTTGCGTTAGAAGAAGAAGGCGATCTAATTGCATCCTTGATATCCCGTTTCCTGTCGACTAATCGAAAGACTGTTGCTTGGATAGAGGGCTGAGATAATATTAGATTTCTGATACACGCAAAAATACCCACAGAAGCAGGAAACCTAATGTTGCAGGATCCGAACCTTTTGAGTAAACTTCAGACATACATAAACAAGGTAAATGCAGAAGCAACATATTTCTTTGAGGAAGAGGGTGATAGAGTAGCTGCATTCATCGTTGATATATCGCGGGCAAACGAGATACCAGTTTTGCTAGAACCACTGTTTAGTGGAATGGGCGCTCGTGTCGAGCTCCATCCAATAATGAGCTTTGATGACCTGAAGAATGGAATACCTCAAGCTGTGGTCGAAGCAAACTCTTACCGGAACTAGGGAATTCTTTTTTTCATTCCGAAATTTCTGCTCGTTACTAGAATATAGCTCTAATCTAATTAGTAGAACACTGATATATATAGGGTTTGAATCCCAAAGGGGCCATCGGACATCGTTTCCTCTTATTGATGACAATTAAAACTTTCTGTTAAGCTATGGATAATCATTGGCTTACGGTGTGCTTAGATTAGCGTAGACGGGAAAAAGGATATCACCAACAGTAATATCACTCCTATTCCACCAATTACGAACGCCGGGTATCCCAACAATTTATTCCGTGCAATTTCTGACACTCCACCCAATCCTGCAGCTATGATTAGGAGTACGGTTATTAGTTCGTATATTCCTATTTTCTTTGATATATCGGAAATATGATCAGCCGACTGGATAAAACTTACGTATTCGGATTCTGCTTGATGCTTGAGATTTAAAAATGAGCCATTTGCTGTTACGCCCTCATTAAGATGTTCAAGATGAGATTTATAGATAGCAAGGTTATTTTCCAAGTCAGTGACATTCTTTTGAGTATTGTTACTTTGAAGTGTAATATTCAGGTCATCAATCTGAGCCTTCAGAATTCTTTCACCAATTTTTTCTTCGTTATAGTCGTTTTCCCAATCCATTGACTTAATTAAGTGGGTAAGAGAGGTAATTTGCATATCATCTTTCT
>JAJPIN010000132.1 GCA_021324715.1 Nitrososphaeria archaeon | reverse complement strand
TAATAATACTAAACCGGCAATTGCTGATCCTCAGTTGGTAAGCAAATTAACCACGACCGTAGGTGACCTAATTCGAAATACGAATCACAGAAATTAAATAATCTGCTGGTGAGAGCGTCTAATTTATAAATTAAGTACAATATTATAATTATATATGGTGGACCTAGTTTATGGTCGTGGAATAACCGATATTATTCGAGAGATCCCCCTGTATGCCAGCATTTTCAAGAAATTTGTTGGTATCAAATATTTTCATGCAAAGCCAGCACTATACGGTTCAGCCGATATAATTAATGTTTGTAACCTCCACTGCTCACACTGCTACTGGTGGCTAAATAGGAAGGAGGATAATCAAGATTTAAGCGTAGAGGACTGGAGAGCAATAATCAGAAGAACATTTAAGAAGCAAAATATTTTCGTTGTCACACTCGTTGGAGGAGAGCCAACTATGAGGCCAGAGATTATAGACGTATTTTGTGAAGAGATGCCTAGAAGAATATGTGTGGTTACAAATGGCTATTTTCCTCTGAAAAGGATCAAAAATCTTTACTTTTATTGGATATCATTAGATGGAACTCAAAAGGCTCACGATGCTATTAGAGGAAAAGATTCCTATGCCAAAACCAAAGGTAACATTCTAGAGTATATTAAAGGTCCTTCTCGGAATGGCAAACCTGCCTGGAAAGATATTTGGATCACAATGACCATCAATACAGTCAATTACTCTACAGCTATTGACTTGGCTGAAGAATGGGTTGGAAAAGTTAACAAAATAGGTTATCAGTTTCACACACCATTTATGAAAGGAGATCCTCTGTGGTTGGAATTTGGAAAATTACGTAATGATTTGGTAGACCGACTCATAGACCTTAGAAGAAAATATTCGGATTTTGTAATTAATAGTGAGAAACAACTATCCCTGATGAAAGGAAATTGGGGAGGTAGTGGGACAACTCCTGTTCAATGTCCGTCATGGGCAATACTTTCTTTGGATCATATGGGAAGAGTTAAGCAGCCCTGTTGTATTGGTAGTGCTGATACCAAGTCACTAAAGCCAATCTGTGAAGATTGTGGTCTTGGCTGCTATTCGGTATTAGTTGCAAATGGCATTTCAGGTGCATGACAATTCACATCTTTGTCTATGTATTTATTGGCATAATTTGATACGCCATTAATTGATTATCGTTACTAATGATGGAAGCGGAACTGACACAAAAATAAAAATTGGTATTGAAATACGCCACCACGGGAATGATGTGCACTGACGTACGCCACTATGATTCGCTGTTCATTAGGAAATATAGTTAGAATTTAGAATTTGATTATAACATTAGTAAATTTCTGGCGTAGTTTGATTCATCCAACAATCAAAACAAACTTCAAAATCTAGTTGATAAACCTCAATTTTATTTTTATTACAGATTTGACATAATTTTTCCATATAAGAAACCTTCAAAATTTGGATATAAGAATATATCATTTTATTCATTTGTGACGATTTAAGAATGAAGTTTTATTTATTACAAAATTGTTGAAATAAATACAAATAATGAAATATTTGATACTTTTATTAATACTATTTACTGTGCTTATATCAATTTGTATACCTTTATTGCTTTTTTATGATTTTTAAACAGAACCAACAATTAGTATTATTTACAGCTGAGGTATAGCTAATGTTTTTATGGAATGCTAACCCGATAACAATTGATTATTATGAGAAGAAGAGGAGTTGAAATGATGCCAAAGTCAAAGGCTACCAAGAATGGTGAACAGCGAATAACCACAAACAGAGATAAAATCAGACATCTGGAATATTTTAATAATGGACAGTGGCGACACAGTGACAAATGCAAGGAGTTTACCAACAAAGAGTGTTCTTTGGTAAGGCTCAGGAAGTCTGAATAGCTACAGTCATCGTCATTCTTGTCAGGCGTGTCAATCTAAATTTTTGAAATGTGTTGTCCTTATTACAGTTGATTGTATATCGGTGGTGATAATCTAACTTCTATAGTACTCAATATGTTATCTATGCAACTATTTGTAATGAGAGAAGGGATTCTTAACTTTGTTTCTACGGGCAATAAACAATTTAGGGATTCTAAAATTGCGATTCGCTGTCCGATGTCATTCTCCTCACGGCACTTTTCAACTAAGCTAATCAGATATCTCGTATTTTGTGACATTAATTACTATATTATGGATACAATAGACTTAATAATGTTTAGATATATTCCACATCCTTACAAATAATTTTCCGTAATTGGGAACTTTTAAAATAATTATTATACTCTAATGTTACTATAGAATGGTCCTACAACCACATCGTAATATTAATTATAAATACAAAGGATGATATAGCGTGACGAGTATAATTTATTGTTTATAATTGAAATTACAGAGTGTTATGATTTGAAGATTTTAATGATTTCAACCGAGTTTCCGCCCATGCATGGTGGTGTTGGACGCTACTGCAAAAAGCTAGTCGATTCGTTAAGAAGTGAAGGCATGCGCGTGTATGTCACATGCAATGAAGCTGGAAATGGAGATTATTTTGGCATCGCGCCAAATAATAAATATAATTCTGAAGTCCTCTTAAAAATTGTTAAAGAGGTCGAACCAGATGTTGTCCACGTACAATATGAACATGGACTGTATGGAATACGCTTAGATCCAATAAATCCTGGAAAAACACACACAAATATAGAATCTTTTTACAATGAATGCACAGTTCCTATAGTCACCACTTTTCATTCGGCTTACACTTTCACTCAATGGATGAGATTGGTAGTTCCATTGAATAATAGATCATTTGGGCGCCTTGGAACTTTTCTTCGGATGGCTTACGACTATTGGACACATCTACTAAATTATAATTCATTTAATTCTCTAAATAGGAAAAAAATAGGACTCAATAAAGCCGGAGTTGTATTTTCTAAATATCTAGCGAATCTTATCCCAGGTACTACGTTAATATATCATGGAGCAGAGCCCAGCTGTCCACCTCCCATGGATAGAAATGAGGCAAGAAAGATCTTCTCACTTCCTGAAGGTGAGAACCTTGCATTAGCTATGGGATTCATGACCGCAACCAAGGGATGGGATATTATTGGAAAAATGAAGATGCCCAAGGGCTGGAAGATCGTAATAAACACCTCACGAAATCATTATGGAAGGGAAAAATTAAAGGATAATTTTGAAAATGAAGGCGTTATCAACTTGAACAGGGGCTTTCTAAGTGACAGAGATTTGTCATTACTCTTGTACTGTGTTGATGCTTTGATTCTTCCTTACAAAGTTACTTCTGGTTCAGGTGTAATGTACGATGGACTAGCTCATGGACTCCCGTTTATTTCAAGTAAGTTAGAATTTTTCAAGGAATTTTCTGATATGAAGTTAGGGATGATGGTTAATCGTAATCCCTTAGAGTTCTCAAATTCTCTTCTAAAACTCAAAATGAGTTACAAGCAATACAAAGATGCGGTTGTAGATCAAAGAAAACATCTACTCTGGAAGGAAGTTGCTAAAAAGCATATATTTCTATATAATTCGATTATTGGCCATGCCAGTCCCCCTCTATTGAAAATTAAAAGTTAGATTTCATTTATTACTGGAAGAATGACCAAATATAGTCTAATTTACCAAATGTGATATCGGAGTACGGCATTTCATTTAAGTTACCAAAAATAAGTTATAATCTCTGGAATTGCTCATGGACAAAGATTCATTCTTATATGTGATGAGGAATGTATTAAGATGTGGAAAGCTCAAAATTGACTGTTAATATTTCTTCAATAGTCGAAACTGACTTTAGAGAGAGATATAACATATATCTAAGGACGAAGAAACAACGAATATTCGATAAATATATTGGATTCAACGAATTGGAGGACGAAAGAAAAATCGTTAACCAACAAGTTATGAGGTCTCCTGGACGTAGAGGGGAGATTATTAAGAATGAAGAGATAGATAAAGAATTTTCTAGGCGTTATAGCGATTATGTAAATAGTAATAAAAGGATTTAGAATTTGGATTCGGACAGTAAAAACTTTACTAATTCAAGAGTTCTTATTCCTTATTCGCAAGCCGTTTTATAATTTTTAGTACCTGTAATTTGTAACGCATACAACACAAAACAATTGGTCGGGTTGTTTCTTGATTATACAATCAAATTAACTTCCTCCAATCAATTGTTAATTTTTAGTTCCTTATCTAAGTTTTTGATTCTTCATATCTATAATAAAGCTTAACCAATGTTTACGTTCTTTTTCAGGAATATAGCAGAATTCTTTAGACCGAACTACTAGTTTTCCTTTAAAAACATAAAAATCAACACCACATTCGACCTGTCCCTCATTTAATAGGAAATTTATGTAATTTGGCCCGATCTCAACTAATTTATTATTTCTATATTTATGTAAAACGAATGGGTTAAAATCCATACTCTCATTATCTCGCCATCGACCAGTAATCGGATCTACCCTGTCCAGATAATGTAGTTCGTAATTGATCTTATCATGATCTTCAGGACTTAACCACTCAAATTTCATAATCAAAAAATAGTATAATGCGGTACCTTATCTACTTTCTAATTTTTAAAATTACTAGATTGACAACAAATATAAAATAGATTACTTTTTTTAGATTCATTTCTGCGTTCCTGAACCCCAATTCGCGTCATTGTATCAATCTAAATTAAAGCATATAATCATCAATGAGATATACTCATTAGAGATTCTATAAGTTTGCATTTTTAGGGCTTAAGACATATCTGCTTTCCATTACAATGAATAATTATTTGTAGATTCATAGAGATAGCAAAAGGAAATTTATGATTACGTTCATTTACCCAAAACAGGAACAATTGGCAATATAGTAATACTTAAATATTCAGGCCCGGAGGGATGAATCTGGAATTTCAGGTGGGTCGTAATTTGAATTTCTCGTTTATCTTATAGAAACTTTGCTTCAAATTGGTATATTTAATTTGAATATTAATTTGACTAAATCTCATAAATTTGGAAAGTCGATTAGGAGATTGGTGGACAATTCGTAACGTTCTGATGGAAAATAATACCTCATTTTTTATATCCCCATAATCTTTAAATTGACTCGTATGTACATAATGTTATGACTGATAATAAAGAGAGTGTAGACCCCTCCAACAATGATAAAACAAACCTAAACCCAACACAAGAATCCAGCGTTGCATCTCAAGCCTACTCAATTTCGAAAGAAAATGTTCCATCTATTAGTAAAATCTTAATTACTGATGATGGACAGGATGAATCAAATAAGGTATTTAACTATGCTGTATCCCTATCCAAATATTCAGGAGCAGAGTTACAAATTCTACGAATTTTAGAAAAATTTGAGAAAGTAGAAGGTGCCTCTTTAGAAGGTGTCTCTGCACAAGGTTCTAACAAGAATATAAAACAAGAGGTTAAAGGACCGGTAATAGAAGAAATGGAATTAAAGATAAAGAGATGTAGGGAAGCTGGCTGTGAAAGTAAAATTTCGTATAAATTCAAAGTAGGTAATCCTTTAGAGGAAATAGTGAAAGAGATTAAGGTGGGAAATTACGATATGTTAATCTTAAGGAGTGTACATCTAGATTCTGGAGTGAGAGCCTTTTTCAGTAGTGCACGAAAAATAATTGGTAACGTAGACATACCTGTATTGGTAGTTCGTTAATTAAAATCATTTTTCTATCTTGTTTGTCTAACGCTTTTTTAAACGAATCCCATTTTATTTATTTAACAATAATTTTTCCTTTCATGAAAGGATACAAAGTGCAATAATAGTCCTTATTCTGATTATAATATTTACAGTTTTGTTTATTGGTATTTTTGATATGGCTGTTCCTACAGACGGCCATAGTAAGTTACTGCTCCCAAATTGTTATTCAATATGGAAAGGAGATATGTCCTAAGGGATAAATGACGATTAAAATCATGATTTTGTCTTTTCTACTGAATTCAAATTCCACTAAAGTTAATAGAAAGAAGGATTGACCATTCAAGTTGATGATTCCTACAAAATTTCAGAACTCAATTTTAATGCCATTTATTCTAAGTTTAGTTTTGGCATTAATGGTTCCCAACGTCAACGCAGCCAATTCACAGAAAGATTTTACAATTAATGCTAAAATAAATACACAGAAATTAGATGATGCTGATAAACTAAAGGTTGTAGCCACCGCTAACGGGGATACACAAGTTAAGAATGTGACAGGTAATGACCTAAAATCAAAAAGCACCACTGTTTCATTTCGATTTAATCAAAAAAATAATATCGTGAGTGTTGGCGACAGGGATGAGTATGCAGTATGTGCTTATGCCCTATCTGTTACAAATGAAATGAAATCATACTCCTGTGTGGAAGGTAATATTGAGCAACCGAATGGAAAAAATACAATAGACATAGGTTCAGGACCAGTCATTACCCTTTCAAGTGGACCGTTCAAACCCGTAACTGGTGCTGAAATAAAAAATCCGACTATTGACGTCCATATACCACTTTCAGATAGAAAAGATGTAAAAGACCTTAAAGTAGTTGCCATGATTAAAGGTGAACTTCAGTCCAAGACTGTAGATGCGCAAAAGATGCTCAAAAATTCAAAGGACAATACCATAATAGTTCCATTCCATTATGACAAGACTCCTGAAATTGGTCCCATTAGGGTTGGAGATTACTTTTTTGCTTGTGTCTCTGCTGAAGAGTTAAATCCTCCCGAAGGAACAGAATGTGAACATAGACTAACAGACCACACATTTCACATACACAATATAATAGCAAGATAAAAATCAACACTGGGTTTTAAAACCGATTTTTTATCAAGGAATAGAAAATTATTCGTTACTCCAAACTTGACATAAAATCCAATCGAGAATTCTTAGTTCCGATATCTCAATAGTATATACTAAATTATTTTTTATTTATACTGTGCGCCCAATTATGTATGAACTTTCCATTTTGAAGAGGATCGTGTGCACAATCTGATGCGGTACGTCCTGAATCTTTGCATGCGTGGAATTCTTCCTTGTTATCCGTTGCTCCTGGTGATTTTGCAACATCGCTTGCATGATCGTTCGGTGTCCCGCCTTTATCTGCATATATGCGAACTTAGAAAAACTAATCTAATAGATTTTCTGACGAGTTTGCGGTTTTCAACTCTTAAATAAAATATTGGTTTAATAGTAGACATGAGTTCTATTACAAATACAAGTTCATTTCATAATCCTAAATATGCAGAATGTATTGAAGCGTGTAATCATTGTTCCAATTCATGTGAATACTGTGGCACCCTATGTTTACGAGACGCTAATTATACGCTTGTGGAATGTGTAGAGCTCTGTTTCTATTGTGCTGACGTATGCAGATTTGCATCTAAACATATGTCTCGTGACAGCAACCGTGCAAAAGAATTCTGTGACTACTGTGCCAAAGTATGCGAAGATTGTGCTGAGGAATGTGATGAACATGATATGGACCATTGTAAACAATGTGCGAATGTATGTCGAGAGTGTTCAAAAATATGTAAAGAAATGGTAGCAAAGCAAAGGAAGTAATCCAAAAAATAAAAATAAGGAGTTAACCCCGAGGTTTTCATTGCCATGACGCTAATTGTTCATGTTAATGGTATTCTAAAATCAGTAACAACTCGGAGGTTTGTGAACCATTTTTGACCCTAAAAAACGGCTCAAAATAGACTAGGATTTTACTAAAAATATGAAAAGCAAATACTTGTGTTAGGATTCGGTGGAACTGATAACGCTAACACCTTAGTTGATGAATCCTTCGTGTTTTGGGGCTGGTCGGCTGTGAATATTTTTGACATAGTTTTACTATCATTCATGTTAAATTACTACCATATACACTACTTAGTTTTTGAAAAATTTTCATACAGGTATCACTGTGGAACATATAGTTAGTTCCATCGGCCTTCCGAAGTGTGACTAAAGCATTTTCGTCAATAATTTGTTTGCCGCAAAGAACACAATTCTGATTATGTTCATTTATAACTTTAGGAATCGCTGCTATCATCCATTTTTGTTCTGACTTAATTTTTTTCATATTCATTTTTCGTACTACCTATTTCTTTTATTTTTGATATAAATGACGCCACGAATATTAAGTTTGGATTTCAGATC
>JAJPIN010000080.1 GCA_021324715.1 Nitrososphaeria archaeon | reverse complement strand
TTGGAATGATAATATCGGACTTCGCTCTATGATAGCCCCTATTCCACTATGATTAATGGCACCAAATACAGCAAAGGCTAGTAAAAGCGTATTATTTAATATCTTTGACCCTAGTACATTGGCTATAGCAATTGAGGTGCCTTGAGCTCCCTTTCTGGCAAGAAGCATCAATGAAATTTTCTCTGGCATCTCACCTGCGATAGGGCTTATTACCACTGAAAGGATTATCGCTGATACACCTACGTCAATTGATACTTCTTCCAATGACTTTATGAAGGGTTCGGCACCAAAGAAGATACCAATAGTTCCTATTATGAAGATTATCACTGCTTTTGTAAACTTCTTTTGATTGCTAGGAGCATTAACGTTATGTAAATCTTTACTATTTTCTTCACTTAATTTCTCCTTTTCTATTCGTTTTTCTTTTTTCATTTCATAAAAAGCAACAAAGACGTATCCTAAGAATAGCCCACCGAACACTATTCCATCTATGAATTGATATCCATCAATAAACAAAACTGCGCTTATTACTGCTGTAACCAGCAGAAAAATTTTGTCCAGTTTAAATGAACTAACATTGATTTTCTTAATTGGTTTTTTTGAAAGACGTGTTGTTGCTATTAAGAACATTATTGCTAATCCCAATGTCATCATTAAGATATTGCTACCTAAACCAGCCCCCAAAGCAACACCATAGGATCCAGACGATGCTGCATAAACAACTATGGCAATTTCAGGAAGTGTTGTTGCTACACTAAGCAATGTTCTTCCAACAAACCTAGCACCAAATCTCGTCGCTAGATGTTCTGCGCCATAGGAAAGCAACCAACTGGATAATGTTAATTCTCCCAGCCATAGGAGCATTGTTAGGATGTTATTGGCTTCCAAACAATTTGTGACTACAAGGTTTATTGCATATAAACCATAATATGACTAATGACACACGCTTTTGTTTGGGTTAATTGATATTGATTTAATTTAATATTACTCTATTTGAATCGTCAGGAGCGATTCCTGATTTTAACTAAATCAAGTCATCTCCCATTAACTTATGGGTACATTTGTTAACGTAGATATAGGTATCTTGATTTTCAAGATGCCATTTGCGTAATCTGCTTTACTATTTGCGTTATCATCTTCTGGGATTAAATGCGGCAGAGGAATCTTTTTCTCAATTCTGCTTGGACGTTGGCTAAAATGAATAGTATGTGATTCAATATCAACAGATCTCTTTGCTCTAATTGTAAGAATATCTTTTGAGATATTTACGTGGATATCTTTCTTTTGAAATCCTGGAAGGTCTACTATGATTACAAGCTCTGCTCCATCTTCATAAATATCAACTGGTGGTAATACAAACTCGTAAAATTCCCTGGAACGATTGCCGATTTCCTTCATAATCTCTTTTGCCACGTACCGACTTACACCCATATGTTATTTCTAGTCTTCTATCTATAAATTCTTTATTTCGAATCCATAGAACAAAGTGAAAATATGGAGAAAACGAGCATAGTAATTTTGCAACCAGCAAATCTCCAAAAGGAGTTAAAAAAGCTACTAGTCTGCAATCATAATTGCATGATATCCTGAGCTGCATGCTGGGCAACAGGCATGATCGCACAAACATTCTATACAATATCTATGTGCGTCGTAAAACATGCATATGCTATCAGAGTAGAGACAGTTCTCACATATTACAAACTTTCTACATGGATTCGAATCTAATCTGCCCACAATCTCAATTGTCTCAAATCTTATATTAAGCTTTCAGGATTAGGCCTCAAAAATTAGATCAAACTTTATCTCCGAAGAAGAGCATAGTATTAAGACCTAACGGGACTTTCAGAACAATAATAGACTTCCGATGAACTCCACAAGAAATAAAGATAATGTTCTTCTCACCTCATCAGACCATGGGTAAAGATGTTCCGAATATTGACAGGATGGCAGGAATTGAAATTTACTCAACAAAATTTGATGGAATTGGAGGTTCAATAAAAGTAAGGTATGAAGACTTTAATGTTCTTGAATTACTAGTTGAACCAATTTTAAGAGATCTATCAAAGAAAGCAGACAATGTTTATAGATTCCCTCTGTTAGTTCTACAAAAAAGAGGGTTAGATTCTAATCACGCCATTTTTGAGATATCCGATCAGCTTGGAACAAAAATTAGAGTATTAGGAATTAAGGATTCTAAAGCTGTTACCAGTCAATATGCTACCTGTGAAGGCAAAAAATTTAAAGAAGGTATGACTGCGCATACAAAATTATCCTTACTAGGATTTTCAAAACGACCTATAAATAAATCTCACATTATGGGAAACCAATTCGAAGTAAGGGTCTCAAATCCACTTAGGAATGATATTTCCGAATTTATTACTGAAATAGGAAATATTCCAAACTATTATGGTCTTCAACGCTTTGGGAGTGAAAGGCTCGTCACACATTTAGTTGGGCGAGCAATTATCAATGAAAATTTCAAGAAGGCAGTTGAAATATTCCTGTGCCATACGACGGAATATGATACCCAATTTAGTAAGGAAATAAGAGAAAAGTGCAACGACCCAAACAATTATGTAAAGGTTATAAAAATTATTCCGAAAGGGATGGATCTCGAGCGGAATCTGTTGCGATCGCTTTTAGATGGAAAAGGATACAAAAATGCGTTAAGATCAATTCCAATAAATATAAGGAGATTATTCGTTCATGCATACCAGGCGTATTTATTTAACAAGTGCCTGAGCAGTATGTTAAGGAGAGGAGAATCTATTAATTCTTGCGTCAAAAATGATTTTTGCTTCAAGTTAGAAAATCAAATGGCTTTGGGAAAATTAATCAAGTATACAAATGACGATACTACTTACTTAGTTCCTGCTATGCAATTGCCTGGTTATTCGTTCAAATCCAAAGATGGACGGTTTGAGGATAAAATGTCTATCATGATGAAGGAGGAAAACATTTCTCCCAAGAATTTTCACGTTAAAGAGATGCAGGAATTGAGTGTCGAAGGTGGATTTAGACAATTACCATTATTGGTAAAAGATTTCTCGTATTGTGAAAATCTTATAGTAAAATTCAAAATGCCAATAGGCTCGTACGCAACTATCTTGTTGCGAGAATTAATGAAACCAGAAGATCCTATAAAATCTGGTTTTTAACCCTATAATGGTGCATCTCAATTAAAATTTATTGAACATATTATAACTTACATTCTTCACTGGTCTGCTTTTGTTGAAAAAATCCACTTTATCTGAGCAATATAAATAGGGCTTTTTTTTAATGAGGAACGATGCTCGGTGGTAGGAACTTTCACAAACTTATAGAAGATGAACTGCTTAAAATTTCTAATAAACTTAAAGTAGGACATGATTTAGAAGGCATTCACGTACTAGAGATAACACGTTGTAGTAGATTATCCTATTTTGAAAGAATGGATCCCTTTGTAGATGAATATTCAGACGCATTGACAAATATATACAAAAGCTCGATTACAAGTCTTCTGAATGGTGTAACAAAAGAGTATAAGGTTGACGACTTGACGATTTACGTTACAGTTGATTTATTTATAGACAATGATTTGTTAATTAATTTCGTACCAGTTTCCAAAATACCGGAATATCCTCATCCAAATGATCTCCTTTACACTAATGCTAGTATGTTTATTTTTGACGGCGAAAATGGTTTTATAGTTTACTTTACACCTGAAGGAAAATTTGTTGAATTTAGTGTATCCAAGAGTAAAAGAATGTTCGAGCAGGTTGTTCGAAGAGCAAGAATCCTGTACCTTTTACTTAAAGAAAAAAAGACACCAGTTGTAGAACCAAGCGAATTATGTTTTTCGTGCAAGTATTTTCAAAGATGCTTTGGACAACAAAAAGA
>JAJPIN010000234.1 GCA_021324715.1 Nitrososphaeria archaeon | reverse complement strand
TTATGGGTCAGCGAATTATAAAAACTTAAAGCCTAATTGAAAGAGGGTAGATTAACCGGATTTCCCCTTACATCGAAGAGTCCCATCCATCCCAGATCCGTGAACTCTGCCTGATGAGCATGGAACATATAGGTTCCTGGATAGTCATATGTAAATTCCATAATTCCTCTATCACCTTGTGAGAACGTTACTATGTCAGTTTTATAATCTGACTTTTCTTTTGTACCAGCAGCGATATAATCATACATAGCACCATGTATATGGAACGAGTTAACCAAGTCAAATTCCAGCATATTTACGACGTATGCACGATATGGCTTACCAGTTTGTAATACTATTGGATGCATCATATATTCAAATGCCTTTCCATTAACAGTGTAAATTTCATTATCCCTTTCCTCTCCCTCGGCTTCTTCCTCGCCGTCATCTTTCGAAGTCGATGGAGCAGAAAGATGCGTCATATTGGCCATTGTGGAGGTTTGGTTACTGTCGGTACCTTCAGTGTTATTGGCCACTGTGGCAGTTTCGTTAGTTTCCATCTCTTCTGTACTTCCGGTGTTATTGGCATCGATATCATCTGGTTGACTTCCTGCAAATTGGGCAACCGGAGGTAAATGGGTAGGTCCTTCTTGATCGTAATTTAAGTCATAACCATTAAGAAGCATAGCCATCTCTGTCATCTGTGGCCGTGGTTCTCTTGGGTCAATAATCATCATTCCATACAATCCCCTGTTGATATGATCCGCTATTGGATCTACATGACAATGATATGGGTATACGCCGTATGGTTGTGCAATAAATTCATAAGTGAAACTTCTACCGGGTGATATAGCACCCCCAGGATATCCACCCATTGAAACTCCATCATTCTTGGCGAAATGAACTGAGTGCATGTGAAGTGAATGAGGATGCTCATTCTCGTTACTGTTAATGACTCTTATACCGACTAGATCGCCTTCTGTAACTCTAATTGTAGGTCCTGGGACAGTACCATTAAATGTCCATGCATCAAAGAAGTGTCCTTCATATGAAATGGGAATCTTTTGATTTTCCTCAACTATGAGTGTAAATTGTCGAACAGTTCTTCCGCTTTCGTCCCTCGAAACATGACCACAATTAAAATAAGTAAGGTACTCTACGGGAGTGGGCTTCTTCCTCAGGTCTTTAGAACAATTTTTAATTTTATCGTAGTCCTCAGCAGAAATGTTGTTTGTTTCAGTTTGCGCATTTAATGGCAAATTCAAGAAACCTGAAGATGAAAAAATCAATATACTTGACAAAATGAATGTAAATAAATCCACATCTTTTCTAAACACATTGAAACAACTATATTTTTGATATAAAAGTGTTAGTCAATTTCAAATTTCTACGATGTACAAACGTAAAGTTAGTGATTTTTAATATATTATCTTCAATGTAGGATTTTTCAATGTTCACCTTAAATAAAAAAAGAAAATTCTATTCCAATCCTTGTGGGGGATTAACATTCATTAATTCAAATGATGATTGAATAGTATGTCACAAGAATGTTCTAACTTTTAGTGAGTACTTAATCTTTTTTAGAGGGCTTTACATAACTAGATCACCATAACAACTCTTCTTTAATGACACCTAAAGCACTATTTGCACGGAATATTAATCCCATTATAAATAAAGGTCAAGCAAACTTAAAGTATAGTACCAAGGTGCGTATTTCCTAAATGGTCACTGATATAAAACAGCTTCCTGAGGCTGGTGATTTGGTAATTGCAACAGTGAAAGAAGTTACCGGTCATGGCGCTTACGTATCTTTAGATGAATTTCAAGGATTAACCGCATTTCTGCATGTTTCTGAAATTGCAACAGGGTGGATTAGAAATATTGAGAGGTATATAAGACCAAAGCAAAAGACTGTCCTTAAGGTCATAAGAGTAGACAAGTCAAGGGTAGAAGTAGATCTTTCGCTCAAACAGGTATCTCGTGAAGAAAGAAAATCAAAACTCATTGACGTCAAGAAGAGTGAAAAGGCTTCTGCATTCATGCATATCATTAAAACAAAAACAGGTATGGCCGATGATAAGGTTAATGAGCTTCAGGATATAATATTGCAAAAATTTGACTCTATTTATGATATGTTTGAGGCTGTTGCCTTCAAGGGAACCGATTCCATAAAATCATTAGATATTGCAGAAGAGGTAAAAGTTGCAGTAGCAGAAGAAAGTAAAAAGATCCAAATACCTAGCGTAGAGATTAGAGGAGTTATTGAAATTAACATAAATGAGCCTCAGGGGATTGAGATTATTAAGAATATCCTATCTTCAGCAGAACTAGATAAAAATAACAGTTCGATTGAAATTTCCTATATAGCAGCTCCCCGTTATAGGATAATTGCGAAAGCAGAAAATTACAAGATCGCTGAAAAGCTGTTGAATAGTGCTGTTGAGAAAATTTCGAACTCAGTTGGTAAAAAAGTGGGATTATTTAATTTTATCAGAGAAGGCTCTAAAAAAAATAGGAAATAATGCAAATGAAACATCTATTACGAAAATGTAGTTTATGCATGATCTATACACTTAATGAAAAATGTGCAAAGTGCAATAACCCGACTCTTGATCCACATCCGCCCAAGTTTTCATTAGAAGATAATACATAAGATATAGAATACCTTCAAAGTATTTGGATAATGAGTAAATTATAGAATTAGCATCGCAATTTGTAGTCACGTTAGGGATTTTCCCTTTTTCAAGGGTGGACTGACACGCTATTACTGGTACCGTTAGTGTGAATATTACTGGTTTGATTATTCAACGCATTGCTTGCTGTGTCTATCACCTGCTCAAGAGACGAAGACGAATTTCCTTTACTTACTGAGTTTAGTACCTGTTCCAACGACGTAGATTGCCCTCCGCTGATAGCTTGGATGACTTGGTTTACTACCTGCGATTTAGTATCCGAGTCATTTGTCAAATTCAAAACATAAGGTATTGCATTATTAGTGTTAGAATTATTTGAATTTTGATTTTCACTTAAATTGGCATTACCTGTGCGATTAATTTCATTCACTGAAACGTTACGTGAAACCTGAGCATTAACGTCAACATTCAGATCTATTTTTTCACAATAACAAATTAAAAACAACAACGAAACACTCATAGTAACAACCGCAATGTCATTTTTTTGTAAATTCATGTACTATTCAACGATTCTCTGCATTATATGAATTTCGAAACAATATGAAATCT
>JAJPIN010000092.1 GCA_021324715.1 Nitrososphaeria archaeon | reverse complement strand
TCTGAATTGTAAGATAAAGTATTGTTACTGTTCCTTTTTATTATCACATTTTCCAACTCAAATCCAATGTCAGCTAACGTTGCAATTATATTTGCTAGAACATGGTCAACAGTTCTCTTGTCCGACCCCGTAACTTCAACAAACAAATTATCGACTCCTTCTTTAATTCTTGTAATCTCGCTGTTTATGATTGGAGGTAAGGAGATTACGGTATTCCTAGAATCTTTTATAATAGGGTAAATTGATCCGTTTACGAGTTCTCCAAATTTTTTGCCTGTATCAGTTTTGTGCAATATTTCAGTCAAAGTCAATGCAGAATTATAGTCAAGTGGAGTAAAACTCAGATTTTCTAATGCAGTAGTGTAGTCTAATGGAAATTCAATATTTTCCAAATTATGAAATCCTATCGAAGCCTTGGACCTTCCTCTTCCTATTCCATTATGTAGATCTTCTTGCATAGAAACAATCTGCTTTATTGTTTTGTTATTTAACTTATGGTTTTTAGCAACTATCCCTACAATAAATGGTCGCACATTGGATACCGATGTGTCCACTGTGATTAAGTTTTTCTTTTTTTCGATCACCTGAAATTTTGGTATTCCTAGTTCTTTTCCAAGTAATCCACTCAATGCTCTGGCGATCCCATAAAAAGTAGAAAAATCTGGACGGTTTGGACTATATTCTAATCTAATAGACTTGTCATCTCTGTACTCTAGATCTAGGCCGATAAACGGTAGTGTATCTATAAGATAACTTAAATCGTAATCCGGAAATAATCTACTGATATCTTCCAGAGGAAATTCTACAACGGGCATATTGGTTGAGTCCTTAACCATGATAGTTTATTATCATAGAGTTCACGAATATCGTCTAATCCGTACCTAATCATAGCAATACGTTCAAGCCCACCACCCCACGCAAGCACATTATTCAATATGCCTGCAGATTGAGTTACCTCAGGTCTAAATATACCCATTCCGAATAGCTCGACCCACTTACCTAGCTTATCTATGTATACCATTGACTGCAGTGAAGGTTCGGTGTAGGGAAAATAAGTTGGCCAGAATTTTACTTTCGTTAACCCAAGTTTTGAATAAAATTGTTTTTGCAGGCCCATCAAATCTCGTATATTTACTGAATCACTTATCACGATTCCTTCAATTTGATGAAACTCCATCAAATGCTTATATGACATTTTTTCATTCCTGAAAACGCGACCTATTGAGAAAATCCGGCCGTATTCAATCTTATTTTCTGAAAGATACTTTATAGTAACAGGAGTAGTATGAGTACGGAGTACTGTTTTCTTTGATTTCTCTAAATTCCAATCATATTTCCATTCCGTTTTATGAAAGGTTGATACTTTATTACTAATAATAGGTTCCACTTCTTCTTCGTCTGTAAGGTTTGAAAGATAGAATGTATCCTGCATATCTCTTGCAGGATGGTCTTGTGGAGTAAATAATATATCAAAGTTCCAAAAGCAAGATTGAATTGTTGATCCTCCAATCTCAGAAAATCCCATCGAAATAAAAATCTCTCTAATTTCATTGATCAATTCGGTTAGAGGGTGTGTTCTTCCAATGAGGTAAGTACGAACAGGGGACGTGACGTCTATCTCAGAAAATCTCTGATTTTTCCATTTTCCCGTATATAGCATTTCAGAGGTAAGAGTACCTATTTCATTTATATCTCCGTTCTTTAATACAGAACCTATTTTTTTACCCTCGCTTGTGAGGGAAATTACGAAGGATTTTTCTATAATTTCTTTAATATATCCTGGACGTCTTTTTAAAAGATTATAGCCTTGTAACTGTTTGTCTGTTAATTCTGATAGTTTGATTTCTTTTAATTTTGAGATTCTTTCTAAAAGAACTTCTTCAGGTGATGGTTTATTGTGATCACTAGTTAAATTTAGACTACCTGCTCCTTTAATCAACCATTCATTCCTAATAGCATTTTGTACTCCAGCGCTAAATTCAATATTTGATAAATGGCCTAATTTGGCAAGCTCGCTAATCGTAATATTTTTTCTGCCAGTTTTTTTTATTTCGTCAATTATTCTTCTTTCTGGTAATGTCAAATGATCAATTACACCTATTTTATCTTCTGAAGTTTTATCCTCTGATGGTTTTGAAATCTGCTGTATTAATGATTCCTTTCGAACTGACACAGAGACTAACCCTTTATACTTTAACCATTCAATCCCACGTCTTACACTATCAACTGAAAGGTTCGTACTGCTGCATAATTCTTCACTATCCAATTTATCACGTTTTACAAGCGTTAGAAGAATTTTTTTCTCTATCTTATGCAAATTTAATACCGTCATGTAAATATGGATCAGACATTCATGGAATACTTTTTAAACGTTTAAAGTTCTCGAATCATCTATAATAATATGAGTAATTCATTAGAAGATGATTCTGATAATTTCGAAGTAACTCCATGGAAAGTGGAAGGCGCCGTTGATTACGACAGGCTAATAAAAAAATTTGGAACTCAAGAAATAACTGACGAAATACTTGAGAAAATTCAATCATTTACTGGACAATTGCACCCATTACTTGAACACAGATTCTTTTTTTCTCACAGAGATCTTGATTGGATACTAAACAAGTATGAAAAGGATGAAAAGTTTTATTTGTATACTGGAAGAGGACCATCTGGGATGGTTCACCTAGGTCATCTAATGCCTTGGTTTTTAACCAAGCATTTACAAGATAAATTTGATTCGAATCTATTATTCCAAATAACTGATGATGAAAAATTCTTGTTTGGGAACAAGACAATGGACGAAATCAATAAAAATGTGTATGAGAATATCTTAGACATTATCGCAATTGGGTTCAAAAAGAGTAGGACAAAAATAATAGTCAATTCAAGGCACATAAAACACCTTTATTCGAATTCACTAGAGATAGCCAAGAGAATAACTTTTTCAACTGCGAAAAGTGTTTTTGGTTTTACTAACTCAACCAACGTTGGCATGATCGGTTTTCCACCTCTACAGGCAGTACCTTGTTTTCTACCTACAATAATTGAAGGAAAACCTACACCGGTACTCATACCCGCCGCGATTGACCAAGATCCTTATTGGAGATTAACACGAGATATTGCAGAAAAAATCGGTTTTTACAAGCCTGCTCAAATACATAGTAAATTTTTACCAAGCTTACAAACGACAGGAAAAATGTCATCATCAAATCCTGAAACAGCACTATTCACTACTGATGAACCGAAAATAATAGAAGAAAAAGTTTCAAATGCATTCACGGGAGGACAGCCAACGACAGCCCTTCAGAAAAAACTGGGTGGAAATCCAGGAATATGTTCCGTTTTTTCATATCTCAAGTTTCTGTTCGATACGTCAAGGGAGTCTAATCAGAGGGAACTGAAGTGTAGAAGTGGTAATCTGCTTTGCGGTGAGTGTAAACATGATCTGTCGGATCACTCAACAACTTTTATATCAATGTTTCAAGAACGGAGACAAAAAGCTAAAGATTTAGTTCCTGAATATATGTACAGTGAGGATGGATGACTATTTGGATAAAGTTACGAAATTTGAGTGTCTTGATTCTTACGAAACCGAAAAACTAGGAGGTATGTTGTTACCAGATACGGACAGTGTACATTTTGTTGTCCAAGTCGTAAAAATTGTAGATAATGAGATTGTTTTAATGTTAAAGGATAAATCCTGTCATGCTATCCTCATGAAAGATAACTTAAATGCTGTAAAATTGAAAGAATTCGTCAGAGAATTAATATTCGGCACTATGATTGTTATTAATACATTTGGTCAGGAAGACATATTGAACGTTGTTCATAAAACT
>JAJPIN010000124.1 GCA_021324715.1 Nitrososphaeria archaeon | reverse complement strand
CCAGGTGCATTACCAACAGGATTTTGAACTGGAGTCGAATCTATTGGAATTATTGCCATCTTTAATCTTGCTTTATTAATTTTCACCGTTTGATGTCTTTGACTATAACTTTTTTTTACCATATCTAATGCAATGTTATTCAACTTCAATCCCTTTTTGAGTGTCTTACCAACTCCCAGTAATGTCTTATCGTCATAGGTAGGACCCAGTCCTCCACAAATAATTATCCATTTAGGTTTCCTGCTTAGAGAATGTGTTAGGGTCAGGTTAATCTCATCTAGATCATCTCTAATTACAGTCACTCTTCTAACAAAACCACCAATGTTCGTAATTTTTTTTGATATCCAATGAGCATTTGTGTTTAAAGTTATGCCAGAAAGCAACTCATTACCAATGCATAGAATTTCAACAGTGTACATTAAAGTATCTTATTTGAAGAAGCCATGAAGAATTTGTAGATACTGAAAAATTATTGGTGTAAACCACATATTTGAAAGGCAAAGGTAATATATCCAGCAATTGTTGTCGATAGTCTGAAAGGGTAAAAATTATTGGTGTCTTTTGGCATTAATTCATATTTTATTGCTGAAGTATCTGTCTTTGATATGGTTAAACGTACCAATTGACTTTCAAGCAAAGAATCCCATGGCAATTGAGTAGTAAATTCTCTTCTTGTAGCCACTATAGATACAATTCTATCTGTATTATTTTTATCTAGAATAACAGAATACTCATAATCATCGTTTTCCTCAATTGGGTCACGAGTGGTGAATGGATCGATATTGACATATTTCTTAATCTGTTCTCTAAAAGAGACTGATAGTTTATTCATTATGACTAGATCTGTCAAAGTTAGGGCTTTTATTTGATTAGGAGAAGGAGGCTTTATTTCGGTTGTTGATAGCATAGACTGCAATACTGATATGTTAATCATTATATAATTTTTGATGTTTATAATTTGTCAGCGACTTAATATTTATAGAATTATAAGGTTTAATATTATAAAATCTATTGCCGGGGTACCCAAGCTAGGTAAGATATACATGATTCCCTAAAAGGGGTCAGCCTCGAGATCAAAATGATTAAAAACCGATGGGTAAGCTGATGTTCGCAAGAACTCGTGGGTTCGAGTCCCACTCCCGGCGCCCTAGTCTCGGATTCTTACACAATCCTTATAGATACAAGGAGCAATATTTTCTCGCATTAGGTAAGGAAGAGGTAAAAACAGAATGACAGTACAAGTTGCGGGTGAAACTCTAGGTAATGAAACGGAGAGTTCGCTAGAAAAAATCGCTTTGATTACAAAGTATCAAAAATCATATGTTGCAAACTCCCTCAGAAGAATGGCAAAGAAAAGTACCTGCAACGTCAGTCCTAGTCTAAAAAAGTGATTTATAACAATCATTGTTGATAAATATTCTTAACATTGTTCGGCTATAAGATAATAATGTCAAAAGTAAAACGTTTGAAGAAAACCCGTGTTAGAACAGTACCATTAAAACCGATCAAAATACAACTTGTAACTGTCTCAAAGACCAAGGGGCCCTCTAGAATGAAGGAGAGATTATCTTTCTCACCCAAAGAGATTGCCTCGGGAATTCCTCCAACTCCAGATCGAGATTTAATCTACCATGGTGGAAGAACAATTGCACATTTATTCTTCACTAATCTATTCGTTGGTGGGACATCGTCTTGGCTCAAATCAGATATAAATTCTATAGACCAGGCCATTTCGGGGGCGATGGCTGACAAAAATCTCAATAATGTAATTGCGCAATACTTTCCAGGAAAAAAAGTGACGAGTATTTTTAACGGATCTAAAATCGTTGAAGGGCCATGGCCGGAATTCTTCACAACTAAAGACGTAGAAGTCATGCTAAAAAGTCTCTATCTCCAAAAGAAACTAGCTATTAGTAATCTTAAGAACACCGTATTCAATCTAATACTTCCTCGCAAAACTATTCTTGAACCACCAGGGAGCGGGGGTGCATCCGAATCTTCTAAAAGTGCTAAAACATCTAGGCAATCGCCCAAAGAAGTAGGTCCGGAACTAGAGGAAGATGATTCCCTTAATGGGTTAGGCGGTTACCATGGCTCAGTACACTTTAAACAGGGAGCTAAAATCATCACGTTGTATTATTCGGTAGATGTGTATTCTGAGAGGTTGTCCGATGGGACGCACAACGGAATTCCCTTCTTTGATAAACCTTGGAAAAACATAGTAGCTACACTCTACCATGAGTTAAATGAAGCGAGAACAGACCCTGACGTTGATGACGTAATTGCAACAAATAATCTAAAGTTGTGGGGATGGGCAGATAAGAAAGGCGCCGAGTGTGGTGATTTTCCCATCGCGGAAGCAGAAAAATTAGGTTCCCTAGCGATGGTGTTTAAAGAAGTTCCCTTGACAAGTGGTACTGGAACTGTTCCAATCCAGCTTCAATATTCAAATGCAGTGCATGGACCTGAAGGGCCGATACCAGCTCCACATCATTAACCAACTTTTTTATTGACTTTGGAACAATAAGGTTGGGAGCTCTTCAAATGTGTACCCAATTTTTATTGTTTGTTACATAACTATTTCCAGGGAATTCCCTTATTCTGGTGAGTCCTTATCTTAATTTAATATGGCGGGTCATGAATGTAGCAGTTAATGAAGGAAGATTAATACTAAATAGGGTACTTCCTCAGTACGAAATCGCATTTGATCCATTACAATTCTCGACCAATAGTAACATCAGTTTGTTGATAAAGCTTTAGTTCCTTTCATAGGAATTATACGAAATCTAAACTGCCTCAAAAATAAATTATTAACTAAAACAATAGTTTGATGGCGAGAATTCAGAGTGTCCTATCATAAAGTAAATTAACTCCCAATTGTAGAATATACAGTGATTTTAGCAATTGCTAAACGAGAATCCGCGACCATGAGGAGCGTGTTCGAGTCCCACTCCCGGCGCCTTAATAAATAAAGTACCAACTGATGGAGCCTGTCTACTACTCTACTTCATGTTGATCCACATTGGGCAATTAATTCATTTTCATGTGTAAAACATACATGCTCTAGTTTCGTGTAGTCCTGAAAGGAATATTTGCAGCCACATTGATATTCCAGTATTCTCTTCTTTACCTTATATCCGTTAGAGGAAACTAACTTAGACATACGATATTAACACTAAACATATATATCAACTTTAAATGATGATTTCAACTTAGAATTGCTTATAATTTATTATCCTCTAAATAATCCCATTTACTACACGATTAGCTTAAAATAGACCCCAATGCATGAAATATGAGGAGTGGATAAGACTTCTCTTTTAGTTTTATATCATTTAGAAAAGATTATATCATTTTGTATGTAGTGGTGTTTCTTTCGATTGGATTGGGTACGATTGGTATCCATGTAACACATACATTTGGAGCAGCTCAATCAAATCAGGCTGGAACAAATCAGTCTGATTTTAACTTTGTTGCTGCCGGAGACTTTGGTTGCGGTAAGAACGCCAATAAAACAATAACCAATATGTTATCAAGACAACCTGAGCTAGCCATAGGCTTGGGAGACCTTTCATATCAAAAGACTGCAGATTGTTGGTTTCGTATTGTTTCTCCATTAGATATCAATGGACGATTAAAAATTGCCCTAGGAGATAATGAAATGTTTCCTTTTAAATTTACTCAATATATGAAACATTTCAACATGGATAGCCCATTCTATTCATTTGACTACGGAAAGGTTCATTTTCTTGCTTTGGCATCTGCTAAGAATAAAGTAATACCTTATAATGAAAGTTCTGAGCAATATAAATTTGTTAAAAATGATCTAAGAACAGCACATCAAAATAAGAATATTAATTGGATAGTAGTGTACTCTTTCAGGGCTTTCTATTCTTCTAATACAACACATCCGGGGCTTGATGAATTGCAAGATCTGTATCATCCCCTCTTTGATAAATATGGAGTAGATATTGTCCTCCAGGCTCACAATCATAATTATCAACGTACATATCCAATTAATTATAATGAGACTAAAACATTTACTCCTATCATAACTGATAGAGACACTGAGAAATACAACATTGATCCGAAAGGACCTTTATTTGTCACGGTAGGAACTGGAGGAGAGGATCTCTATAATTTTACTGGTCAAGCACCCTACGTTATAACTCAATTTCAAAGACATGGATTCTTAAATATAGATATTGTAGAAAATGGAACGAGGTTAAATGGAGTCTTTTACGAGAACAGAGATAATAGTGCCAAGGATCGTTTCACAATAAAAAAGTAGCTAATCTACCAATTATTCATCTAATAACACTTCGATAATCGTTTGTGATGAACAATCTATCTAAATTAAAAAATCCTGTCCATCAATTTTTGCGTATTTCAGACTCTGTCATTCATTAATTACATCATCCAGTAGATGTTTTGGTATTTTGGCCAATTGTTCTACTTTCCAATGGCAGCTCCAACAAAACCCACAAACAACACAGGTAAATTGTGTTCTTGTTTTGCACGACCTGCATTCCTTATATTCCAACTTAATACTATTTCTCAAATACCCGTGTTTTAGGTACTTGTTTTTCTCCCCGACCAGTCGGGAATTCATTTCTATCTCTAATCATGTCGGTCCCGAAATATAACTCTTCTTTTGTGATAATACCAAATTACATATCGTTCTTTGTTGAATAATAAAAAATATAAAAATTATTTAGTGTATATTGATATGATACCATAATATGATAAAGTCGTGACTTAAAGTCTGAGATTTTTTAACTGAGATGTATGATTATTCATAAACAGTATCTAAAATTGTTATCGAATCTCCGTATCTGACACTTTTACTTCCACTGTCTTCTATCGCCTTCCAACAGTCCAGAATCACCATGTATTCTATCAATATGTTTGGATAACTCCTCATTATTGTTAAATTTCGATGCGCAGTATGGACATGAGACCTGGGTATTATCGCTCATTGCCACAATATTTCTCTGTGTTCAAATTAATTCTTTTGTTTATTACCTTATTACCTCGCTATTATAAAATATACAAGACACAGGTTATTAAAATGAGGCTTACTACCTAATGTTTTTCATAAAAGGATATCAAATCATCATCCGTTTCTATTATCCACTCTACTAGTGTATCATCTAATTTATGATATTTTAGATGATCTCTTCTTTTTTCTTTTATTATTTCTTCTTTACAGATTCCACATTTCATGGAAAGATTTGGCACTGGTAATGT
>JAJPIN010000067.1 GCA_021324715.1 Nitrososphaeria archaeon | reverse complement strand
TTTTTAATAATACCGTAATACTACATTTAAAAAGCACCCTATCTCTGTAATTCGTAAGGGGCCATCGTCTAGCTTGGTCAAGGATACCATCTCTATTGATATGATAACATTTCTGTTCATTGCATGTCGTTGAGGTATTGGCCTGGGGCGCTGGCGGTCGTGGGTTCAAATCCCACTGGCCCCATTGTGATATTAACTCTCAAATTGAATTCACTTGAAATAAAAAGTAAAATATATGCAACAAAATGTGAAAAATTTAATTGAAGGTTGCATTGCGACTAATCGTGAAAGTATAAAGAGATCATCACACAAGAAATTTCAATGAGGTTAGTATCTCAAAAATAATATTTTTTAGTCAATTTATTAAAAAAGTGTCTTCCAGAATCTTATACATATAAATTATGGAAATCGTTTTTCCAGAATTTAATCTTGCAATTTTACCGTGCTGTTAGTTTAATAGTCTCTATCTTAGTGTTAGGATTTTCCACAGTCATTTTGCATGTGATTTTTTACTGGTCGCAGCAAGCACTTAGTCAGTCACCTATGCCTGGTAACATGACCAATAAAGTTGTGATAATTAATTTTGACGATAATCGGAAAGGACAGTTTACAATAGCCAAACCAACTCTTGATAAATATGGATTTAAGGCAACATTTTATGCAGTATGCAATTATCTTGATAACACGAAGCAGGGATATATGAATTGGACGCAATTAGAGACTTTATACAAAGAAGGGCATGACATTGGATCCCATACGATGGATCATAAAAATCTAGGTGATTCATCAATAAAAAGCCTCGACTACCAAATCGGCCAGTCAAAGAAATGCCTTGAAAATCACGGCATCAAAGTAACTAGTTTCGCTTATCCCTTCAACCAGGGGTCTGACAATAAAACTGTAGTCAAAGTTGTTGCAAAATATTACAATATTGCCAGAACAGCGAGCAGCCCTCTTACTTTCTTGAAATGCGATGGCTGGAAAGTAAAGTCCAATCAAACTAATTGCGCAACTTATGATTCAAGAGGCAATATTACATATGCTAACAGATATTCAATAAGAGGTTGGAGTCATGACTTGTCACGATTGGTCAATTTATATACTGACGACCAGCTGTATGATAGATTTCTAGACGTAGTAAACGGTCAGACTGCATTTAACAACAATGGAACTATCGACGCAATCCCTATCATTATTTATCATAGGACAGGTGATGAAACGGGTGATTATGTTACTGACCCTACGCTATTTGAAAAGGAAATGAAATATTTGCATGATAACCACTTCAGGGTTTTGACTATGAGAGATCTAGGATATGATACTCGAACAAATGACCTATACATAAAGTAATTTACTACAAAAACCCACCTTCCTCGAATTCACCCACTGCCTAAATTAGAATTTTTTAACTGAGTTGTTGACTACAATTGCCCATGCTTGCTTAATACATTTTATCAAATTGTAAAGAATGAAAGGAAGTTTGTTCTCGTGCTTATCAACCTTCCACCTAACATTAATAGTCATATTAGGATAGGTGGCGGTTGCGACACTAATCGTTCCGGTTGAATCGTTTCTATTTGATAATGGATCGGTTCAATCAAATCAGGCCCAGGAATTAACACCTAGTTCTAACAATATTATTCACATTGTAAGAGATTCAGAAACAATATTACTTTCTGGTCAGGTTATACCATCTAAAGATTATATTCACGTTTATGATGTTAGTCCGTACAAAATTGTAAATGGACACTTAGCGACAAAAATTCCCTGTGATCAAAGTTATCAACCTGTTCTAAATATCCTAGTAGGTCAAGCTCCAAAGCTACAAAGTATCCAACTTCATTTAATTGAGGAACTATCTACTCCTGGTAAGCTTTGTATATATCACGCTGACCTTCAACCATCATCAAGAGTCACACATACAAGACCAGATGTGACGATAGGTACTATTACCGACATCGCGATTCAAAATCCGACGGATAATGCAATTGAATTCTCGCCCACAACATCGCTCGTAATTGGAGTAAACGAGATAGAGTCCGGAGCTGGCGAGATAGAACACTGATAAGGATCAAAGCTGAACGATTGAGAAATTATCTTTAGTACAATTTTAAATTGTAAGACCTCTATTTGAGTATATATAACACTTAGATAACAGTACCATATTATTTATCTTTATGAACCTGAAATAAATACATGTGTGAAAGCATATAAATCGCTACCCTGCAGTTCTTATCTCCATATTAGTAACATGTTTGGCAGTCTTTACCATCTCCAATAACTCTTTTGTCTCAGCTTCATCACAGACTCAAAACGCTACAGCAGGTAATGAAACACATACGAAATATGCATTTATTACTAAATGGGGTTCCAAGGGTACAGGTCCAGGTCAATTTAACAGACCTCATGACATAGCCTTTGATTCAACTGGAAATGTGTATGTGAGTGATAGAGATAATAACCGCATCCAGAAGTTCACTCCTAATGGAACTTTCATTAAAACATGGGGTTCTAAAGGATCAAATGATGGACAGTTTAGTATCCCTTATAGTATTGCTATAGACAATTCAGATAACATTTACGTAGCAGATAGAGAAAATTCAAGAATCCAGAAGTTCAATACCAATGGTACCTTTCTAGCAAAGTACGGTTCTGATGGTGTAGGAAATGGACAATTCCATAGACCCGAAGATGTTCGAA